>PKQU01000210.1 GCA_017577925.1 Bacillota bacterium | reverse complement strand
GTCTTTCCCTCCATCTACCCGCCCCATTTACTGACTGTGCCCTTCGGCGGCAAGGACTTTGTCTTGTTGTGCAGACTGGTCCAAGCACAGGCAGCCTCGTATGGGGTTCCTGTTCGTCGGGCCGGAGGTTTGCCGCCGGCTTCCTTCAGACTCCGCCTCGCGGCGGACGCCCTTGCCTTAAGCTAACGGCTACTGCCGCCTTCACCGTTCGGGACTTTCACCCTATAGACAGCGCCCATGCCGGGCGCACCCAAAACAAGGCGGGTACCGGCCGGTACCCGCCTTTTTTTCACCACAGGACATCGATCCAGAACCAGGCGATGATCACCAGTTTGAGGATGCCCTTTGCCACCGCCCCGCCCAGGAAGCCGAGAAGCGTCGCCAAGCCCACGGTGAGCGCTTCTCGCAGGTTCCGCCCGCGCACCAGCTCGGCGGCGAGGGCGAGCAGGAACGGGCCGACGAGCAGACCGAGCGGGCCGAGCAGCAGTGGGCCGACGAGGGTACCGGCGATAGCCGCCCACACTGCGGCCTTGGATCCGCCAAACCGGCGCACGAAGAGGGAGTTGGCGGCAAAGTCGGCGGCGAAAATGGCGACGGTTACGAAGGCGGCAGCGATCCAGAAGGATGTCGACAAGGCGGTGGAGTTGATGCCGAAGTGATAAAGCAAGAACGCCACCCACAAGAGGGGGATGCCGGGCAAGATGGGCACGATTGTGGCCAGGAAACCGAGGGTCATGCAGGCCAAGACGGCTACCCACAAGAGGCTGGTCATCATTGCGGTTCCTCCATTCTGGGGAAAGGACTATGGATATCCGACACCGATTTGCCGTTCACTGAACAAAAGGGGCTGGCCAGCGGCCAACCCCTTTTACTTTCGCTGTCCCTACTCCCTCTCCCTGCTTGTTGCGCGTTACCGCCTTCCGCCTTTAGTAGTGCTCGAGGTACTGTTCCCGCTCCCACGGGTGTACCTGTACGCAGAAGAGGTTCCACTCGATTTCCTTCGCCTCAATGAAGTGTGTGAGGGCATGCTCGCCAAGGGCGTCGCAGATGACGGGATCCTGCTTGAGGCACTCGAGGGCCTCCTTGAGCGTTCCCGGCAGGCTTTCGATGCCCAGATCGCGACGTTCCTCTTCGGTCATGATGTAGATGTTGCGGTCGACGGCCGGCGGAAGGGTGAGCTTGTTTTTGATGCCGTCAAGGCCCGCCTTCAGCATGACCGCCAGGGCCAGGTACGGGTTGCACGACGGGTCGGGACTGCGCACCTCGATGCGTGTGGATTGGCCACGCGACGCAGGGATGCGCACCAGTGGGCTGCGGTTTTGCACCGACCAGGCTACGTACACCGGCGCTTCATACCCCGGCACGAGGCGCTTGTAGGAGTTGACCGTTGGGTTGGTGATGGCCGTGAAACCGCGGGCATGCTCGAGAATGCCGGCCAGGAAGTGGCGGGCCACCTGGCTGAGGCCCAGCTCGTCGGTCTCATCGTAGAAGACGTTCTTCTCGCCGACAAACAGGGACAGGTGCGTGTGCATGCCCGAACCGTTGACACCGTAGATCGGCTTGGGCATGAAGGTGGCGTGCAGTCCGTGCTGACGGGCGATGTTCTTGACCACCAGCTTAAACGTGATGATGTTGTCGGCGGCCGTGACGGCGTCGGCATACTTGAAGTCGATTTCGTGTTGTCCGGGAGCCACTTCGTGGTGCGACGCTTCCACCTCAAAACCCATCTTGTCGAGGGTGAGCACGATGTCGCGGCGGCAGTTTTCGCCCAGGTCGACCGGTGCCAGGTCAAAGTACCCGCCTTTGTCATTGAGCTCCATGGTTGGCTGGCCGTTTTCGTCAAGCTTAAAGAGGAAGAATTCCGGCTCCGGCCCGACGTTCATCGTCGTGAAGCCGAGCTCTTGCGCCTCCTTCAGCACGCGCTTCAAGATGCCCCGCGGATCGCCGGGGAAGGGTGTGCCGTCCGGCAGGTAGACGTCGCAGATCAGGCGCGCCACACGCCCCTCTTCCGCACTCCACGGGAACACGACCCACGTGTCCGGATCGGGATACAGGTACATGTCAGACTCCTCGATCCGCACGAAACCCTCGATGGTGGAGCCGTCAAACATGATCTTGTTGTCGAGAGCCTTCGGCAGCTGGCTGACGGGAATCTCCACGTTCTTGAGGGTTCCGAACAGGTCGGTGAACTGCAGACGAATGAAGCGAACGTTCTCTTCCTTTGCCAGTCTGAGGATGTCGTCCCGGGTGTACTTGCTCATCCTTCCGCCTCCCAATCCATGTGCCTGTCACCCAGTGGTCGGGAACCAGCTGTGTGGGTGATGCGTTCACCTCCATTGTATGGGGAAATGGCAAACTCGTCAACAATTTTCTAACCTTACGTGTAAGAAAATCTAACATAGAGACAAAAACGAAACGCGCAACCTTCCGGACTCCCGGAGGATGCGGAAGGTTGCGCGTCAGGCCGATTTGCTCACATCGCCGCGAGATTAGTGGAAAAATCGGGAGAGTTCGCCTTGGATGAGCGTGGCCTCCTGGCCGGGACGGTGCATCAGTACCTGCTGCTTCAACAGCTCGTGCAGCTCCTTTTCGGTCAGCTGTTTCCGCTTCGACTTGCCCTTGGATTCGATGACGTTTTCCGGCC
>PKQU01000041.1 GCA_017577925.1 Bacillota bacterium | reverse complement strand
CGTAAAACCGCTCTTGGCGGTACAGGTTGCGGTCCTCGGCCGTTTCGGTGTGGCGCCGGATCACTCCGGCGATGGTCAGCTGGTTGTTGTCCACCGTGATGGAGACATCGTCCTGCTGCGCCAGGCCAGGGAGTTCACACTGGACCACCACCGCGTCCGCCGTCTCGTAAACGTCGACGCGCGGCCCAACGGAGGTAAACATTTCCCGCCAAAACCCTTCGTCAAACAAGCGAACCAGTCCACGCCGCCAATCATCAATCTGCCGAAACGGTTCGTACGGCAACAACGCCATGGCTTGATCCCTCCGCATGGTGATGTTGGGGCAACCGGTGCCAACGTCTAGTTTTCGCACCGCGTCCCACGTCCATACACCTTCGGAAGACCCTTGATCCCATCCGGAGGGAAATCACGCGGCAGGCAAGGGCCACACCGGACAGCGCGTCCCTCCTCAGGCCCGCGCCGCCACGTCAAGCGGCCATGCCCCTTCCCGCGCGAGGAGCCATTGCTTGCGCTCCAGTCCCGACGCATAGCCAACCAGAGACCCGTCGGCCCCCACCACACGGTGGCACGGTACGAAAATGGTAAGCGGGTTTGCGCCCACCGCTTGGCCGACCGCCCGCACCGCCCGCGGGTGACCCAGGCGGCAGGCGACCTCACGATAGGATACGACATGGCCGTACGGAATGCGCATCAGCTCACGCCACACCCGCTGCTGAAAGGTGGTCCCGTACAGGACGAGGGGTACGTCAAATGTCCGCCTCAATCCATCAAAATATTCCCGCAACTGAGCAATAGCCGCGGCATAAAACGGCGCATCCGTCCACACCGGTTGGCCGATCCACCGTTTGGCATGGCGAACAAAGGCCGCCTTTGCCGCTTCGAGATCGGCAAAGTCGACCCAGCACACCCCCTCGGCTGTGGCCAGCACGGTAAGGGGACCGAGCGGGCTTTCCCACTGCACCGCAGATACCCGAACGCTCATCGGTTTCTCCTCCCCTTTCGATCCTCTCACCGGGCGGTTCCCCCCGGTTCCCCATCTTCCGCGGCATCCCGGGTGGCGCCGCGCCCCCTCCCCGAGTCGACACCCCCCAGTCGCTCAAGGGCACGTCGCAGCTCGAGGCGCACCTCCTCGTCCCGCTCCCGCGTTGCGAGCGCCGCCAGCGCTTCCTTCAACCGATCCCGCGTCGCCCCGCCGGCCGACACGCCGATCTTGCCCAACGCCCATGCCGCCGCGCCACGAATGACTGGCCGCTCATCCCGCTCCGCCAAGGCCAGCAGCTCGGGAATGGCTGAGGCATCGCGAAAATGGGCCAGGGCCAAAATGGCGTTGCGCTGGATGGGCTTCTTCCCGCGCCAGGCCGCGGAACTGCGACCGAAGCGCTGCTGGAACGCCTTCTTGCCCATGGAGAGAAGCGGTTTCAAGAGCGGTTTGGCCACTTCCGGGTCGGGGCGAAATTCGGGATGGTGGTCGGCGTGTTTCTTGCGGTTGTGCGGGCATACCACCTGACATGTGTCACAGCCGTACAGGCGGTTGCCCAGCTTGTCGCGGAAGGCCTCGGAAATGGGCGTCTTCACCTGAGTGAGATACGCCAGGCATGCCTGGCTGTTAAGCTGGCCGGGCCCCACCAGCGCGCCGGTCGGGCAGGCATCCAGACAGGCAGTGCAGTCGCCGCACTGTTCGGTGACAGGCGTATCAGGCGGGAAGGGCAGGTTCGTCACCAACTCGCCAAGGTACACCCACGAGCCGAACTCCGGGGTGATGAGGGCCGTATTCTTGCCCACCCAGCCAAGGCCTGCCCGCTCGGCAACGGCGCGGTCGACCAGGGGCCCGGTATCTACCATGGCCACGCACTGTGCGTCGGGGACGCGAGCGCGAATGTAGCCGGCCAACCGGTCGAGCCGCTCGCGCAGCACGACGTGGTAATCCTCCCCCCACGCCGCCCGGCACAGGATGCCCCGGTAGGCCCCCGGCGCCGATTTCGGCGGATTTTCCATCCGCGACGGGTAGGCCATGGCCACGGCGATGAGGGAGCGGGCACCCGGCAGTGACCGCGACGGGTCGGTGCGCTTGTCGAGATCGGGCTCCTCGAAGCCCGACTCATACCCCTTGCGCCGATGCTCGACCAGGCGCGCCTTCAGTTCGACAAAGGGATCCGCCGTCGCGAAGCCGATCTTGTCGATGCCGATGGATTTGGCGTACGCGATCACGTCCGCTTTGAGCGCCTGCCAGTCCATGGTGCGCCCTCCTTTCGCCAGGGCTTGTCCCGCCGCGGTTACGACGGCGAGCCGGCGGGCCTGCCGAAATCACCCCCTCAGCGCTTACGCGGAATGGCCGCCACAGCCAGCGCGTCACAGCGGTTGTTGAGCGGATCGTCGGCGTGGCCCTTCACCTTGACAAAGGTGACGTCATGCTTGCGCGCAAGGGCCAGCAGGGCCTCCCACAGGTCCCGGTTCTCCACCGGCTCGCCCTTGCTGTTCTTCCACCCGTTCTGCTGCCAGCGGTCGAACCAGCGTTGCCGGAAGCAGTTGACCAGGTAAGCGCTGTCGCTGTACAGCGTCACCTTGCACGGTTCCTTGAGCACACGCAACGCCTCGATGGCCGCCGTCAGCTCCATACGCTGGTTGGTGGTGTGCTCGCTGGATCCCCACAGCTCCTTCCGCCGTCCCTTATAAAGCAGAATGGCCGCCCATCCCCCCGGGCCGGGGTTGCCCGAGCAGGCCCCGTCGGTGTAGATCGTCACCTCTTTCACCGGTTCTCCGTCTCCTTTCCCGCGACCGGTTGGCCAACGCCCAGCCGGGCCTCCTCGCCGCACGGCCGTCGCGTCATCGCCCTCCGCCACAGGGCACCGGTCGCCCCTGCTTCACCTTCAGTGTGCGCAAGCGATTCACCGCGGCGGCCACCTCGAAACGCCGCGGCAGGGCGAGGTCACCAGGATGCTGGCCAACGAATGGCGAGATGGCGTCCAGTCCCTTGTCGGCGATGAGGGCAAACACCTCGTCGAGGAGCTCGGCCAGGGTTTTCCTCCCGTCGGCGCCGACCTTGTCCATCCAGCGCAGAATGTAGGCGATGGCGCGGGTCTGGCTCGCGTCGACCAGCTGCTCGACAGCGGACAGGTCGATCGTTGTCGTTCCGTAGAGAATCGTATGTAGGCCCTTGGCCTCCACCTTTTCCTTTTTCCCGCGATGGGCGTCGAAGGACGTCGGCAGGACGACACGCGGCGTGAGCGGGCCGAAGCGCTCGCCGCCTTCCGGGCGGCGGGCGGTACGCATTTCCCGGGCAATACGCTTGGCCTCCTCCGTCGCGTCGTGGGCGGTGTACTCGTCCATCCGAATGACCGTGTCCGCCACGTCGAAGTAGTCGCCCGACCCGCCGACGACCAAAATCGCCGACACCCCGCAGGTGTCGAACAGCGGGCGAACGGTGTCGACAAAGGGTGTGATCGGCTCCTTCTCCTTGGCCACCAGCGCCTGCATGCGCGCATCGCGGATCATGAAGTTCGTCGCGCTGGTGTCCTCGTCGATGAGCAGCACCCGCGCCCCCGCCTCTAGGGCCTCGAGGATGTTCGCCGCCTGCGAAGTGCTGCCCGAGGCGTCCTCGGTGCAGAAATTCGTCGTGTCCTTGCCGAAGGGCAGATTGTGAATGAAGGGCGACAGGTCGACGCCGACCACGCTCCGGCCGTCCTCGGCCCGGATCTTCACCGCCGTCTCATCGGTGATGACGTACTCCCGCCCGTCACCGGGGATGTGGTTGTACACCCCGCGCTCCAGCGCCTGCAAGAGGGTGCTTTTCCCGTGGTAACCGCCCCCGACGATGAGCGTCACCCCGCGGGGGATGGCCATGCCGCGCAAGGGCCTGTCCCGATGGGGCACGGGAATCTCCACGGCGAGGGACGGCGGCGAGACAAAGGGGATCACTCCCGATCCTTTCATCGGCTTGTCGCTGACGCCGCTTTCCCGCGGCAGGATGGCGCCGTCGGCGACAAAGGCCACATAGCCGTGTTCGCGCAAAAACCGGCGAATGGCTGCCTGCTGGTCCGAAAGCTCCAGGTGGCGACGCAGCGCCTCCTCGTCCCGTTCCAGCATACCCCGCCGTACGAGGGCCGGAATGTCCTCGGTAAACATCTCCAGCGCCTCGCGCCCCAGCACGGTGCGCCCGCGGGCCGGCAGCCCCACCGAGAGGCGCAACTCCACCGCCTCATCCGTGACCACAACCGCCGTGCGCGGCAGCACCTCCTGCCCCGGGGCATCGATGGCAATGAGGCCGCTCTTTCCCGTTCCCCGCCGCTGGGCGAGGCGACCGATGGCCCGGTGCACACTGCGCGCCAGGAAATCTTCCAGCGCCGTCTTCCGCCACGGCGTGGCGAAGGTCTCGCGGGCAATCCCCGTGCGCGCCAGGGGAATGCGCACGCGGATCCGCGACGGTGGGGCGAAGGGATCCCCCTGAACGTGGTCGACAGACAGGGTGAACCCGTCGCCACGGTAGGTGCCTTGCAGCTCCTTGTACGCTTTGTAGCCGCGTCCGTCGATGCGTTTTAGGATCGCCCTGAGCCGTTCCACCGCCTTCGCCTCCATGCGTGTGATGCTCTCGATTCTTGTTCCATGCCGCTATTTTCCCATGCCGCCGCCCGCAAAATCAAGGCGCGAAGCCCGACACGACGAAACAAAAAAACCACGGACACATCGCCCGTGGCCGTGACGGCATTCCGCTCCTCCCGGCACCGGCTCTCAACCGGCGCGCCGGCACCGAATCCGCTTCACCACGTCCGCGATCCCTTCCGAGACGGGCGGCGCCCGGTGACCAACCAGGCGTGAAGCAGCCCTTCCACCAGTCCCATCACCAACGTGGCACCTCCCGCGCGCAGGGGGGAACCCTGTCCGGCCGTGCGCAGGGTCGCATACATGAACGGAAGACCCATGGCCAATCCCCGGCCGTTCCCGTAGCGCCGGACAATGAGGCGATCGGCCACCACGCCGACGAGGGCGAGGAACATGCCCACCTGGAACGGGCCGCGCAACCCCCATAGGCGGAGAATGAGCGGGAACAGCACCAGTTTCGCCAGGGCGTTCAAGCGCCCCACCTCCTTACCCGGTGGTGTCCCCTTTAGTGTGGCTCAGTGCCGCCGCCGGTACTCCACGAACCAGTAATCGTAGGGGTTTTGCGCGTCCTTCGGGCCCTTCTCCCTGGCGACCACCGCCCACTCCGCCGCATCGACGGGCGGAAAAACGGCATCGCCGTCCACATCGATCTCGATGTGGGTCAGGTGCATCCGTTCCGCCAGCGGCAGGAACTGGCGAAACACCGTCGCTCCCCCGATCACATACAGGTCATCCCCACCGAACCGCGCCAGCGCCTCGTCTACGGAGTGGACGACTCGAACCCCCTCGGGCCGCCAGCTGCGCCGACGCGTGAGGACGACGTTCACGCGGTTGGGGAGGGGGCGCCCGATGGCCTCGAAGGTTTTCCGCCCCATCAGCACGACCTTCCCCGTCGTCAGGCGGCGGAAACGGGCGAGATCGGCCGGCAGATGCCACGGCAGGCCGCCCGCTTTGCCAATGACGCGGTTTCTCCCCATGGCCGCTACCAGAACGATCACATCCACCCTCCCCTCTCCGTATCCCATCCTCGCGCCGCGACGCTTGGGGTTTGCCGCGATCTATAGTATAAAAAAGTATAAAAAGAAAAAAACGATGGACAAGGAGGGACCCCGTTGCAGCTGGTCATCGATGCCGAACTGAAGAACCGCTTGCCCGGTCTGCGCCTGCTTGTCACCTGGGTGGACGAGGCCCACATCACGCCCACGCCGCCGGCGCTTCGCGGGCGCATCGAGCTGTTCCACGAGCACCTGCGCCTCACCTATGAAAACACCGGCGGACTGGAACGCAATGCCGGCGTGCGGGCTTGGCGCGACGCCTTTCGGGCCCTGGGCATCGACCCGGCTCGCTACCGCCCGTCGGCCGAAGCCCTGTTGCGCCGCATCCTCCAGCGCAAGCCGCTCGGGTGGATCAACGCCGCCGTCGACCTGAACAATTTCCTGTCCATCCAGTATGGCCTTCCGTGCGGCATCTACAACCGCGACGCCATTGTTGGTGACGTGGTCCTGCGCCTCGGTCGCGCCGAGGAACGCTACCTCGGCCTCAATGGCCGCGAGAACAGCTGCGCCGGCAAACCCGTCCTCGCCGATGCCGCCGGGCCCTTTGGCAGCCCCATCGTGGATGCCGAGCGAACCAAGGTGCAGGAGGGCACCCACCATCTTCTCCACGTGGCCTACCTTCCCCCCGGCTTTCCCGAAGCGGACATCGCGCGCGCCCGCGAGGAGGCGGCCGACCTGTTTGCCAAGGTGACGGGAGCCGCCGCCGTCCGTCAAGACTTTATCGCATGACCGATGATCCGCCCGTCACCGTGTTGGCCCCACCGTCACAAGCCGACCGGTTCTCCTTGTTGCGCCAGCAGGGCCAGGTACGCATCGCGCACCTTTTGCCAGTCTTCCCACGCTTCGCGTTTCTTGGCCGGATTCCGAAGCAGGTAGGCTGGGTGGTACGTCGGCATGATGCGCACGCCCTTGCGCTCCCACCACTGGCCACGAACCTGGGTGATGCGCGCATTCTTGTCCAAAATCGCGCGGGTGGGCGCGGCGCCGAGGAGCACCAGAATCTTAGGACGGATCAGCTTGAACTGCTCGCGCAAGATGGCGATGCACGTCATCATCTCGTCGTATTCAGGCGTCCGGTTGCCGGGCGGCCGGCACTTGACAATGTTCGTAATGTAGATGGCCTCGCGCCGGATCCCGGCTGCTTCGAGAATGCGGTTCAAAAGCTGCCCGGCCTTGCCGACAAAGGGACGCCCCATCTCGTCTTCGGTTGCCCCCGGTCCTTCCCCAACGATCATGAGGGGGGAACGCGGGTTGCCTTCCCCAAATACCACCTGCGTGCGGTTCTGACAAAGGCGGCACGCCGTACAGTCCAGGACCTGGGCGCGCAGTTCGTCGAGGGTTGCAACCGGCCGAAGTTGCATGCCCATGCCTCCCTTCCGCTCCTCATTGTAGCGGAAACTCGGGCATTGGGCATTAGGCCAAAGAGTCAGACCGGGAGCACGTCCCAACCCGACGCGCATACCGCAGCGGCGTAAACACGGCCTCTACGGAAACGCCCAGCGCGCTGGCGATCTGCTTGGCCCGCTCGGCGCTGACGCTGCGCTCACCCCGTTCAATTTGCGAATAGTACCCCGGCGGAATGCCCAGCTTCGCCGCAACCTCCTCCACTGTAAGGCCCCGCGCTTCACGCGCCTGACGAAGCAAGCTCTTCATCCGCTCTCCTCCAAATCCGGAACACCCTTCATTTCTGCCCTCATCATACCCTGCATTATGCATGGTGTCAATTCAATTTGCAAAGAATCAATCAACAACCGGCGCGTCGGCCGGTTGACCCTTTGCATTCTGCAAACTATGATGAAGGCAGAAAGGAGGGGAGGAAATGATTGGGGAACGCTTGCGCCGCCTGCGCAAAAAACACGGCTGGACCGCAAAGGAAGTCGGCCGGCGCTTGGGAATCGCGGAATCGACCGTTTCGGGTTACGAAAACGGTCACCGGTCCCCTCCGCTTGATCTGCTGGTCCGCTTTGCCGATCTGTACGGCGTCTCCACCGATTACCTTCTCGGCCGCACCGACCACCCCGCTTTCTTCGGCCGGACCGAAACGGACAGCCGGGTGGTCCCGGAAACCTTGTGGGGCATCATGCGCGAGTCGCTGCCCAATGAAGAGGCCGCCTTTTTGTACGAGTTTCTACAGGCACCCCCCGCGAAGCGGCGCCAGGTAATGCGGTACTGGCGCTTTCTGCAGTTTGAGGAGGAAAACCCGTAACCCCCGTCCTCCGAGGAAGATGTTCGCCGCAGCCAAAAACAAAAAACGCGGTCCTTCGTCCCTCCGGAGCGAAAGACCGCGTTGCGCCTGCGCACCAATGGAGCGGGTGAAGGGAATCGAACCCTCGCGTCCGGCTTGGAAGGCCGGTGTTCTACCACTGAACTACACCCGCTTATGCTGCTTCTTATTATACGGAGTCCACCCCGGACATGCAACGGCAATCTTCGCCGATTTTCGCCAACGCTCGCTTTCTGGCCCCCACCCGTTGGCCATGGTAGAATAAAGAAAGTAATCGTGCAATATAAGGAGGGAAGCGTCATGCTCTTTACCCTGGGCTGCTTGCTGGCCTTAGTGGCGTTCATCCTGATCGTTGTCGGCGTGCTGCCGCGCCCCACGCACAACATGAAACCCCAGTACTCGTTGGCCGTGCTCGGCCTGCTGGTCGGTGCCGTCTCGGCCGCCCTGATCTTCATGGATTTATAAGTTCGATACGATCCCCGAGGCAACGCCCTCGCCGTCGCGGCGGGGGCGTTTGTCGTGCCGACCGCGAACCCCGCGCCCTTCGGCTGCATAGAGTATCCCAGAATTGGGCTCACGCCCGGTGCAAGGCATTCTGACTCGGAAGGGGTTGTAAGCCAATGTGCGGGATTGCCGGATGGGTGGATTGGGAACGCGACCTGCGCCATCAGCAGCAGGTGCTCCGCGCGATGGCCGACGCGCTGGCGCACCGTGGGCCTGACGCGGAAGGTACCTGGGTGTCGGCGCGGGCGGGGCTGGTTCACCGCCGCCTGATTGTGATCGACCCGGAAGGCGGCGTCCAACCCATGGTCCGCACGAAAGGGAAACAGGCCTTTGTCCTCGTCTATAACGGCGAGTTGTACAACACTGCCGAGCTGCAGCATGAACTCACCGCCCGCGGCCATCGGTTTCTCACCCGCTCGGACACCGAAGCGTTGCTCCTCTCGTACCTGGAGTGGGGACCGGCGTGCGTGGAGCGGCTGAATGGCATGTTCGCCTTCGCCATCTGGGATGTTGCCAAGGAGGAACTGTTTCTGGCGCGCGACCGGCTGGGGGTTAAGCCCCTTTTCTTTGCCCAGCGCGGTTCGGCGTTCCTCTTTGCCTCCGAATTGAAAAGCCTGCTCGCCCACCCCGCCGTCGAACCGGAAATTGACGCCGAAGGACTGGCCGAAATCTTTGTCATGGGGCCGTCCCGGACGCCCGGCCACGGTGTATTTCGCCACGTGCGGGAATTGAAACCCGGCTGGCAGATGATCGTCTCGCGCCACCGCGTCCTTGAGCGCCCGTATTGGCAATTGGAGAGCGCGCCGCACCCGGACGATTTCCCGACCACCGTCGCGCGCGTCCGGGAACTGGTGCAGGACGCGGTTGAGCGTCAGCTGATCTCCGACGTGCCAATCTGCACGCTGCTGTCGGGCGGCCTCGACTCCAGCACCATCACTGCCTTTGCCGCAGGGGCCCTCACGCGGGATGGCCGCGGTCCTTTGCATACCTGGTCCATCGACTACGTGGACAACGACCGCTATTTCCGCCCCACCGCGTTCCAACCCAATCCCGACGCCCCCTGGGTGACGCGCGTGTCCAATGCGCTGGGCACGGTTCACCACACGGTCTTCATCGATACTCCCGACCTTGTTGCCGCCCTGCGGGATGCTGTCGTCGCCCGCGATCTGCCCGGAATGGCCGACGTCGACGCGTCGCTCTTGCTTTTCAGCCGGGCAATCAAGGAGAAAGCCACCGTGGGGCTCTCCGGCGAATGCGCCGACGAGGTATTCGGCGGATACCCGTGGTTCTATCGCGAGGAGACGCAACGCGCCAAAACCTTCCCGTGGATGCGGAATCTCCCCGCACGCATCCGTCTCTTTTCCAGGGAACTGGTCGATCTGGTCCAACCGGAAACCTACCTGGACCGCCGCTATCAGGAAGCCCTCGACGAAGTCCCGCGTCTCCCCGGTGAACCGCCGCAGGACGCCAAGGTGCGCGAACTGTTTTACCTGAATCTCACGCGCTGGATGCCTACGCTCCTCGACCGCAAAGACCGCATGAGCATGGCGGCGGGGCTGGAGCTGCGCGTGCCCTTCTGCGACCACCGCATTGTGGAGTACCTGTGGAACGTCCCCTGGGCGATGAAGTTCTATCAGCAGCGGGAAAAGGGACTCCTCCGCCATGCCTTAGCGGGCGTGTTGCCCGCCAACGTGTTGTGGCGCAAGAAAAGCCCGTATCCGAAAACGTACCACCCGCTCTACTGGGAAACCGTGAAGCGACTGGTCCTTTCCATCCTGGAGGATCCCACGTCGCCGCTGCGCCCCTTCGTCAACGCCACGGCGATACGGGAATGGGCCGAGCAAGATCCATCCGCACCGGAGGTGCCTTTGTTCGGCCAGCTCATGGGACGGCCGCAATTTTTCGCCTACCTCGTGCAGGTGGACCACTGGATGCGCACGTACAACGTCCGGGTCGTATAAGCGGGGACGGCACGCCGTTGGTCCGCTGGTAGGCGCATAGCCGAACGGCACCCTCGTGGACAAAAGCAAAAAACCCTTAGGATCCGCTTCCCGATGGATCCTAAGGGTTTTCGGCTATGTAGCGTGGTGCCGGTGAAGGGACTCGAACCCCCACTCCCGCAAGGGAACGCGATTTTGAGTCGCGCGCGTCTGCCAATTCCGCCACACCGGCACAAACAAATGGTGTGCCCGGAGAGACTCGAACTCCCGACCTTCTGATTCGTAGTCAGACGCTCTATCCAGCTGAGCTACGGGCACACAATCCAGCTTGTACATCCGTCATGCGTTCCGCATGGTGCCGAGGGCCGGACTTGAACCGGCACGGTTCATGTGAACCCCAGGATTTTAAGTCCTGTGCGTCTGCCAATTCCGCCACCCCGGCATAAGAAAAAGTGGAGGAGGCACCCAGATTCGAACTGGGGATCAGGGATTTGCAGTCCCTTGCCTTACCACTTGGCTATGCCTCCTCACTCGGATATGGAGCGGAAGACGGGACTCGAACCCGCGACCCCCGCCTTGGCAAGGCGGTGCTCTACCACTGAGCTACTTCCGCATGTTGAGAGAAGAAGGAAAAGTGGAGAATGGCTGGGGTGGTAGGATTCGAACCTACGCATCACGGAGTCAAAGTCCGTTGCCTTACCGCTTGGCTACACCCCAACGGAGAGAAACGAAGGAATGGGGCGACTAGTGGGACTCGAACCCACGAATGCCGGAGCCACAATCCGGTGCGTTAACCACTTCGCCATAGTCGCCACGTTTGGCAGGGGCGGCAGGAATCGAACCCACACTAGCGGTTTTGGAGACCGCCGTTCTACCATTAAACTACGCCCCTGTATCTCTCTTTCTCTTTAAAGAACCGGTTCGTATCGAACCGGGTTGTCTACACATGGTGCCGGCGAGAGGACTCGAACCTCCAACCTCCTGATTACAAGTCAGTTGCTCTACCAATTGAGCTACACCGGCATCCGATGACGTCGATTATTTTAACACACCAACGTGAATTTGTCAAGATTTCAGGTTGAAAACAAGGAAGAAGTGGCGGAGCCGACGGGACTCGAACCCGCGACCTCCGGTGTGACAGACCGGCGTGAACTCCAGCTTCACCACGGCTCCGCATTGGTTGCGGGGGCAGGATTTGAACCTGCGACCTTCGGGTTATGAGCCCGACGAGCTACCTGGCTGCTCCACCCCGCGTCGTTATTCCCTCAAGAAGCAGGAGCAAAATGGCGGAGAGGGTGGGATTCGAACCCACGAGGCGAGTGATCCCGCCTACACGCTCTCCAGGCGTGCGCCTTCGACCTCTCGGCCACCTCTCCGCGTGGCTCCGCAGGCAGGATTCGAACCTGCAACCTACCGGTTAACAGCCGGCCGCTCTACCGTTGAGCTACTGCGGAATGATTCCGTGCCTGGCAACGACCTACTCTCCCAGGGGCTCGCGCCCCAAGTACCATCGGCGCTGGAGGGCTTAACTTCCGTGTTCGGGATGGGAACGGGTGTGTCCCCTCCGCTATCGTCACCAGACACGGGAT
>PKQU01000209.1 GCA_017577925.1 Bacillota bacterium | reverse complement strand
GTCGCAGGGCACGTCGTAGATGGCCGCCCCGTCGACAACCTCCACCTCCGCCCCGCGCGCGCGGGCCCGCTGCACGATGCGGTCCAGCGCCTCCGGCTGGACGTCGGTCACATAAACCTTGGCCGCCCCTTCGTCCCACAGCCGTTCCACCACTTTGAACCCGACCTTGCCCAGCCCCTGTACGGCAAAGGTACGCCCCGACAGGTCGTCCCGACCCCACAGCTGCTTCGCCGTCGCCTTGATGCCCATCACCACGCCGTAGGCGGTGGGCACGGAGGAGTCGCCGCCGCCCCCGTAGGCTTCCGGCAGCCCGACGATGTACGGGCATTCCTTGGCCGCGTGGACGAAGTCTTCCGGGTACGTGCCCATGTCCGTGCCGGTGTAGAAGCGGCCGCCCAGTCCAGCGACGAAACGCCCGAGGGCGCGGAACAGCTCCGGGGATTTGTCGGTGCGCGGATCGCCGAGGATCACCGCTTTGCCGCCGCCGAAGTCGAGGTCCGCCGCGGCGCATTTGTACGTCATACCCTCAGCCAGGCGCAGGACGTCCTGGAGGGCCTCCTCCACGCTGCCGTACGGCCGCATGCGGCAACCACCCAGCGCCGGCCCCAGCGTCGTGTCGTGCAGGGCGATGATGGCGCGCAAGCCGGATTCGGGATCGTGGCAGAAGATCACCTGCTCGTGTTCGGGGAACCGTTCCATCAGCGCCATGGTTTCGGCCTCCTTCTGAAAGGGCTTACAAAGAAATGTATGTCTTTTCAAAATTGTCCGCGAGAAGGCCCGTGGCCGACAGAAGTCGGCCTAGGCCATGGCATGGATGCGTTCTTGGATGCGCGCCTTGGGGAGAATCACCTGCGTGAAGACCCCTTCGCCGACGACAGCCTTGTCGTGCATGGCCCACACCCGGCAAACGACTCGCTTCGGCGTCACCTCAATCGCCTCGGCGGTGAAGGTCACCGTCTTCCCTACGGGAGCAGGGGCGCGGTGCTCGACGGAGATGGCCGCGCCGATCCCTTCCTCCTCATCCTCCAGGAACGGCTCGATCACCTTACGCCCGGCCCACTCCAGGTAGTACACCATCGACACGGTGGACAGGACGGGGTGGATGCGCTTGCCCCCAAAGCCGGCGCACATGTCCTCGGTAACGGTGACGGTGATTGTCTCCCTATGCCCGACCGCCAAGCCCGGTTTCACCGTTCGTTCCCTCCTTGCGCTGGGGTGCCCAATGTCCGCCACGCCGCCGCCAGCTGCTCGATCAGCGGCCCGCTTTCGGCGACGATGCGCGCAATCACCTCGCGTACCGTCGGCACATCGGTGACAAGCCCGACGATCTGCCCAGCGTTGACGTGGCCCTCCTCCAGCCGGCCCTCAATCGCCCCGCGGACGTGGCTCTCCTCGCTCGTCAGCCGGTCGAACTCGGCCTCCGTCAGCCCATCCCGCTCGCGGGCGGACACCATCCGGGCGTACGGGGTGGCCAGGAGGCGCGTTACCCGCCCCACCGACCGCCCAACGACCACCGTGTCGGTGTCCGCAGCGGCCACGAGGGCCTCCTTGTAGCGGTCGTGAACGCGGGCCTCCTTCGTCGCCACGAAGCGCGTGCCCATCTGCACCCCGCTGGCCCCCAGGGCGAGGGCGGCCACGAAACCGCGGGCGTCGGCAATGCCGCCCGCCGCCACCACCGGTACACGGACGGCGGAGGCGATCTGCGGAATGAGCGTCATCGTCGTCAGCTCCAAGGGCGCGTTTTTCCCCGCCGCCTCCACCCCTTCCGCCACCAGCACATCGGCCCCGGCGGCGGCCGCCTTCTTCGCCTGGCGCACCGATGCCACCGTCACCATCACCCGTCGGCCCCGTTCCTTGAAAAGCGGAATCCACGGCGCCGGATTGCCGGCCGACAGGCTGATCACCGGTACGTCGGTCTCGAGCACCACGTCGACGACGCGCGCCAGGTCCGGGTGGACAGATAGCGGCAGGTTGACGGCAAAGGGCTTGTCGGTGAGCCGCCGGGCCGTCTCGATGCGTGCGCGCAGCTCCTCCGGCGGTAGGGTGCCGGCGCCGATCTGGCCCAGCCCGCCGGCTTCGGAAACGGCGGCGCACAGCTCGCCGCTGGAGATGTTGCCCATGCCGCCCTGGATGATGGGATAGCGGATGTTGAGGAGTTCCAAGAGCCGCTTCACGGTCATGGCCATGCCTCCGTTTCCCTTTCCTCGTCTTCTCCCGCGCAACCGTGCTATAATGACGCCAAAGAACTCGCGGGAGGGATCGCGCCATGCTCTACGCCCTTGGCGACAAGCGTCCGCGGGTGCACGAGACGGCCTTCATCGCCCCCGGCGCCCACATCATCGGCGACGTGACGATCGGGCCGGAGTCGGGCATCTGGTTCAACGCCGTCCTCCGCGGCGACGAAGCGCCCATTGTCATCGGGACCGCCGTCAATGTGCAGGACAACAGCACCCTGCACATGTACGAGAAGTACCCGCTTATCCTCGAGGACGAGGTCTCCGTGGGCCACAACGTTATCCTGCACGGGTGCCACGTGAAGCGCGGCGCCCTCGTCGGGATGGGTTCGGTCATTCTCGACGGTGTGGAAATCGGCGAATACGCCCTCATCGGGGCCAACACCTTCATCCCGTCCGGAAAGAAGATCCCGCCCTACACGCTGGTGTTGGGCGCACCGGGGAAGGTGGTGCGCGAGCTGACCGAGCAGGATCTCGAGCTGGTCAAGATGACCAC
>PKQU01000040.1 GCA_017577925.1 Bacillota bacterium | reverse complement strand
GTGCTGATGTGGCCGCTTTCGTTTTGGCTTTTTGCGGTTGATGGCCTCTTGAGCGGGACGTATGCGGTGAGCATCAAACCGAGTGCGTTTGTCTACGGCATCGTGACCTTTTTGCTGTTCTATCTGATCCTGTTTGTATGGCTTCCAGAGCGCATGTGGGAGCGCGGGCAGAAGGCGTGGCGTTATTTTGCCCAAATGTCCTTTCTCTATTACTTGGTGCATCCCCTTATCATGCAGTCTCTCGTGAAGGCGAGCGAACGTTACGGGGGCGCTTCTCTCTTCCATGGTGGCAAGGGGGTGTGCCTGTTGTATGTCCTTACGCTTTTCGGTACGTTGCTGACCAGTTGGCTTGTGGATCGCCTGCCGTTTTCCTACTGGTTGGGCGGAAGACGAAAGACGCTGTCGAGGGAGACCGGTTCCGGGGTCCCCACAAGTGCCTCATATGGGATTCCCTTCGGAAAGGGTGAAGGGTTTGATAAGTAGGTCTCCGTGGTCCTTATCTGGGGGGCGCGGATGCGCTCTGACAGGGCTATGGAGCGTTGCGGCGCATTTTTGACAACAAACGGTCGGGCGATATAGAATAAGGGAGAACTTGTGCCCAGAGGACGGCTCATGGCAGGGGAAACAACCAATGACGGAAATCCCATGACGGGGACCGAACCGGAGGACCGGCTGTCCAGAGAGGAGGGGCCGCGGCTGCAAGCCCCTCCCTGCCGGTTCCGGGGAGAACGCCCCTGAGGACCTGCGGCGAACGCCGGCGGGAGCGGGCCAGTAGCCGCAGGCGCGCAGCCGGCGTTACCGGCATCGAGGGGGGCGCCCGCTCGTGTGTGGACAAGCGCAGGCGGGCGGCGCCCAAGCAGGGTGGCACCGCGGGTGATGGCGTACATCTCTCGTCCCTGATCGGAGGGGATCAGTGTCGAGGGATGTTTTTCTTTTACGGCAAATCGGTGTCCCCCTCTGGAAGCACGCAGTGGGAACATCGTTTGTGGAGGCAGGGAGGAACGGAGAATGCCCATCCAGAAGCCGCGCGGAACGGAGGATATCCTGCCGGGGCAGTCGGAAGCCTGGCAGTACGTGGAACAGAGAGTCCGGGAATGGTTCACCCGGTACCGGTACCGCGAGATCCGGACGCCGCTTTTTGAGCACACCGAACTCTTCCAGCGCGGCGTCGGCGAGACGACGGACATCGTGGAAAAGGAGATGTACACTTTTGCGGACCGTAAAGGGCGCAGCCTCACCCTGCGCCCGGAGGGGACGGCCGGGGTGGTGCGGGCTTTCGTCGAACACAAGCTGTACGCCGAGCCGGACGTCGTCAAGCTGTACTACCTCGGACCCATGTTCCGCTATGAACGGCCCCAAGCCGGGCGGCAGCGCCAGTTCCACCAGATTGGGGTGGAGGCTTTTGGCAGTCTTGATGCGCGCCTCGACGCCGAGGTGATGGAATTGGCCTGGCGCATCTTCACCGACCTTGGGGTGCAGAACCTGCGCCTCGACGTGAATAGCGTCGGCTGCCCGGCGTGCCGACCGGCCTACCGCCAGGCGCTGGTGGACCAACTGGCGGGGGTGAAGGACGAGCTGTGCCCTGACTGCCAGTCGCGCCTTCTGCGCAATCCCTTGCGCGTGCTCGACTGCAAGCAGGAGCGGTGCAAGGCGCTGACCCAGGATGCCCCAACGATGCTCGACCACCTGTGCGACAGCTGCCGGACCCATTTTTCCGCCGTGCGGGAGGCGCTTGAGGCGCTCGGCGTCCCGCATACGGTCAACCCGCGTCTGGTGCGCGGCCTCGATTACTACACGCAAACAGCCTTTGAGTTCATCGTTGAAGGAGAGGGCCACCTGGCGGGAACGATTTGCGGCGGCGGGCGGTACAACGGGCTCGTGGCCGAGCTCGGCGGCCCGGACGTGCCGGGCATCGGCTTCGCCTTCGGCGTTGAGCGGCTGCTCTACGTTCTCGCCGCGCAGGGGACTCGCCTTCCCGCCGGTGGCGACCTGGATTGCTTTGTCATTGCCCTGGGTGAGGCGGCTAAGAACCAGGCGCTGTTGCTGGCACAGCGCCTGCGTGCAGCGGGGCTTTCTGCCGACATCGACTACCTCGACCGCAAGCTGAAGGCCCAGTTTAAGGTGGCTGACCGCTACGGCGCGCGGTTTGCCGTCATCCTCGGGGATGACGAGCTTGCCCGCGGCGTTGTGCAGCTGAAGAACCTGGCAACCGGTGAGCAGGATGAGGTGCCACTGGCCGGGGTGGCCGAAGCTGTTTGCCAGCGATTGGACCGGCGAGAAGGATAACCACGTGAGGGGGACATGAAGGGAGGCGATTGCATGTGGACGATCCAGCGCAGCCATTGGTGTGGGGAATTGCGTTCCACGCACGTGGGAACGGAGGTGGCCCTCAACGGCTGGGTGCACCGGCGACGCGACCTGGGTGACCTGATCTTCATCGACCTGCGCGACCGCACCGGGCTGGTGCAGCTCGTCTTCGATCCGTCGATCTCCAAGGAGGCCCACGCCGCGGCGAAGGAGGTGCGCAGCGAGTACGTGCTCGCCGTGCGCGGCCAGGTGGTGGCGCGGACGCCGGAGACGGTTAACCCCAACCTGGCAACCGGGGAAGTGGAGGTGCAGGTGCACGCCGTCGAGGTGGTCAACACGGCCAAGACGCCGCCCTTTGTCCTCGACGACCGCGTGGAAGTGGATGAGAGCGTGCGGCTCAAGTATCGCTACCTCGACCTGCGCCGCCCCGTGTTGCAGCAGACGCTGATGCTGCGCCACCGTGCGGCCAAGGCCTTCCGCGACTTCCTCGACGCCCGGGGGTTTGTGGAGATCGAAACGCCGATGCTGACGCGGTCGACGCCGGAGGGGGCCCGTGACTACCTGGTGCCGAGCCGTGTCCATCCGGGCCAGTTTTACGCGCTGCCCCAGTCACCGCAGCTCTTCAAGCAGCTCTTGATGGTGGCCGGTTTTGAGCGCTACTTCCAGATTGTGCGCTGCTTCCGCGACGAGGACCTGCGCGCCGACCGGCAGCCGGAGTTCACCCAGGTGGACATTGAGACGTCCTTCCTGCGCGCTGAGCAGATCCAGGAACTGGTGGAAGAGCTGACGGCCTACGTGTGGAAGGAGACGATCGGCGTGGACGTTCCGCGGCCCTTCCCGCGCCTGTCGTACCAAGAGGCGCTGGACCGCTACGGAACGGACAAGCCGGACATCCGCTTCGGCCTGGAGCTGAAGGACGTATCGGATATCGCCGCCGCGTGTCAGTTCCAGGTGTTCCGCCGCGCCGTGGAGGCCGGCGGTCGCGTGCAGGCCCTCAACGCCAAGGGCTGTGCGGGCTTTAGCCGCAAGGAGATCGCCGCCTACGAGGAGGAGGCCAAGCGCCACGGGGCCAAGGGACTGGCCTATTTGGCGCGCACGGCGGAGGGATGGAAGGGGCCGATTGCCAAGTTCTTTACCGAAGGGGAGCTGGCGGCCCTGGCTGAGCGGCTGGAGGCGAAAGTGGGTGACCTTCTCTTCTTCTGCGCCGACCAGGCCGACGTGGTGGCCGCCGTGCTGGGCAACCTGCGCCTGAAGCTGGGACGGGAGCGGGGGCTCATTCCCGACAACACCTTCGCGTTCCTGTGGGTCACCGATTTCCCCCTTCTCACGTATGACGAAGAAGAAGGGCGCTTTGTGGCCAACCACCATCCCTTCACCATGCCGCGGGAGGACGACATTCCTCTCTTCGACACCGATCCGGCCCGCATCCGCGCCCAGGCCTACGACCTGGTGTGCAACGGATACGAGATCGCCGGCGGCAGCATCCGCATCCACCGGCGCGACGTGCAGGAGAAAATGTTCCGGGCGCTCGGCTTTACCGAGGAGCAGGCGCGGGAGAAGTTCGGCTTTTTGCTTGAAGCCTTCGAATACGGCACACCGCCCCATGGCGGTATCGCCTTCGGGTTTGACCGCGTGGTGATGCTCCTGGCCGGGCGAAGCAATTTGCGGGAGACGATTGCCTTCCCCAAAACGACCAGCGCCGCCGATCTGATGGTCGGCGCGCCGTCGCCCGTCGATCCGCGGCAGCTGGACGAGCTGCGCATCGCGGTTATCGACGAGGCGCGCGCCACCCGTTGAACCGGGGGGGCCTCTCGGTAGACGGCATTGTCGCAATGCACTGAACGGGCCCGTAGCGATTTCGATTTTGGGCGCGGCTTTTGTCGGCAGGCAGGATTTCATTGGACCGCCGTCGAACCCCACGCGTAAGATATCAGACATTGGAAGGGTCGGGCGGGGATGGTGGAGGAGAAGAAGAAGGCCGTTGAAACGTTTGTCCGCGGCGGCGATGTGGTTTGGGTTACGTATGTGGACGGACAGCGGCGACAGGTTACGGAGCGGGGAAAGTTCCTCTATCTCGTGGGCGATGCGGCGGTGTTTGTGGGCCAGCGGGAAGGCCGCCCCATCGTCCTCCATTTCCGCCGCATCCTGCGCATCGAACCGTTCTATCGCGGCATGAGGCGGGAACGATAAGAACGGGGGGGGGGAGAGCCCCCGATGGCCGGCTCCCGGTTGAGCCGGCGCTTTTATTTCCGACCTTTACACACGGAATTGCCATCGGTATAATACCGGTGAGACCTCGGGCAAAGGAGCGGGCGCCCATGGACCTGTTCGACTACGCCGGGGAAGCGGAGCGGCAGCGCCTGGCCCCCCTGGCGGCACGCATGCGGCCGCGTACGTTGGAGGAGTTTGTCGGTCAGCAGCATATCCTGGGGGAAGGGAAGCTGCTGCGCCGGGCCATCGAGGCCGACCAGCTGTCGTCGCTCATTTTTTACGGCCCGCCCGGAACGGGGAAGACGACGCTGGCCCGCGTCATCGCCAACACGACGAAAAGCCACTTTACCGATCTCAACGCCGTGACGGCTGGCGTCGCCGATATCCGGAAGATTGTCGACGAGGCCAAGGCAAGGCTTGGCATGTACGGCCAGCGCACGATCCTGTTTATCGACGAGATCCACCGCTTCAACAAGGCGCAGCAGGACGCCCTCTTGCCGTACGTGGAAGAGGGGACGGTGGTGCTCATCGGGGCGACCACGGAAAACCCCTTCTTTGAAGTGAATGCCGCGTTGCTGTCGCGGTCGCAGATCTTTCCGCTTCATCCCCTTACGGAGGAGGAGCTGCGCCTCATCGCCGAGCGTGCGCTCAGTGATGCGGAACGGGGACTGGGCGCGCTCAACATCCGCATGGACGACGACGCCCTGGCCCACCTGATCCGCTATGCAGACGGGGATGCCCGGCGCCTCTTGAACGCCCTGGAGCTGGCCGCCCTCACCACACGGCCAGGGACCGACGGCGTCGTGCACATCACCCTCGACGTGGCCGTGGAGTCGATCCAGCGCCCCGCGGTGCGTTACGACAAGTCGGGCGACAACCATTACGACACCATCTCGGCATTCATCAAATCGATCCGCGGCTCCGATCCCGACGCGGCGCTGTACTGGCTGGCGCGCATGCTCGACGCCGGGGAGGACCCGCGCTTCATCGCCCGACGTCTCGTCATCTCCGCCGCTGAGGACATCGGCAACGCCGATCCCCAGGCCCTGCAGGTGGCGGTGGCCGCCTTCCACGCCCTAGAACTGGTGGGCATGCCGGAGGGACGCATCCCCTTGGCCCAGGCGGTCACCTACCTGGCCACGGCACCGAAGAGCAACGCGTCCTACGTGGCCATCAACGAGGCGTTGCGCATGGTGCGCGAGGAAGGCCACCGTCCGGTGCCGCCGCACCTGCGCGACGCCAATTACAAGGGGGCGGCGGCTCTGGGACATGGTCAGGGGTATCTGTACCCCCACGACTACCCGGACCATTTCGTCCCGCAGCGCTACCTGCCCGAGGGCGTGGACGCCGTGTTTTACCGTCCGTCGAAGAACGGCTACGAGCGGGAGATCGGCGAGCGGCTGGCGCACTGGCGGGCCCGCCAGCGGGAGGGCGTATAGGAGACGAGCGCGCCGCAAACACTTGAGGTCATACGGGAAAAAACACTTGAGGTCATACGGGAAAACATAATGGGCGGCCTGCTCCAGAGCGTACGGCAGACCGACAAGAAGGGGTGGGAGTGTTGAAGGTTTCCACGCGAGGACGCTACGGGCTCACCATCATGATGGAGCTGGCGCGACGTTATGGGGAAGGACCGACGTCACTTCGGATGATTGCCCAGAAACATGACTTATCTGAGCATTACCTTGAACAACTGGTTGCCCCGCTGCGCAACGCCGGTCTGGTGAAGAGCGTGCGCGGGGCCCACGGCGGTTACATGCTGGCGCGTGAGCCGGAGCGCATCACCGCCGGGGACATCTTGCGCGTGCTGGAAGGCCCGCTGTCCCCGATCGACGAGGAAGAGGACGATCCGGCCAAGCGGGAACTGTGGATGCGCATTCACGACAAGGTGACGGAAGTGCTCGACACGACGACGTTGGCCGACCTGCTCACCTTTGGCAAGGAAGGGGACGAAGACTACTACATGCTCTACATCTGACGTTGGAGGCGTAGGACATGACCACCATTTACCTGGACCACGCGGCGACGACGCCCGTGCACCCGGACGTGGTCGCGGCGATGGTGCCGTATTTTCAGGAACACTTTGGCAACCCGTCGAGCATCCATGGCTTTGGGCGCAAAGTGCGCCTTGCCATCGAGGATGCCCGGGAGACGGTGGCGCGGGCACTGGGTACCGAACCGTCGCGCATCGTCTTTACCAGCGGCGGCACGGAGGCCGACAACCTGGCCCTCTTCGGCCCCGCTTTTGCGCATCGAGGCGCAGGCAAAACGCACCTCGTGACGACGGAGATCGAGCATCATGCCGTCCTGGAGACGTGCCAGCACCTGGAGCGCCTCGGCTTTTCGGTGACCTACCTGCCCGTCGACCGTACCGGGCGGGTCAACCCCGACGACGTTGCCCGGGCCATCCGTCCGGAGACGGTGCTCGTCAGCGTGATGTACGGCAACAACGAAGTGGGGACAATCCAGCCCGTGGCCGAGATCGGCCGCATCTGCCGCGAGCGCGGGGTGTATTTCCACACCGACGCCGTGCAGGCCTTTGGCGTCGAGCCGATCGACGTGGCGACCCTGCCGGTTGATCTCTTGACGATTTCGGCGCACAAGATCGGCGGTCCCAAGGGGGTTGGGGCCCTGTACGTGCGGCGCGACGTGGTGATGTTCCCGCACCTCTTCGGCGGCGCCCAGGAGCGCAAGCGGCGGGCGGGAACGGAAAACGTGCCCGGCATCATCGGGTTTGCCAAGGCCGTAGAGATCGCGATGGCCGAGCGCGCGGCGCGGCGGGAACGCTATCTCGGTTTCCGCCGGTTGATGCTGTCGGTGTGGGAGGCGCGCGGCATCGACTACGTCCTCAACGGCCACCCCGAAGCTTTCCTGCCCCACGTGCTCAACGTCAGCTTCCCGGGGGTGGACACGGAAACGCTGCTGATGAACCTCGACTTGGCGGGGATTGCCGCTTCCAGCGGTTCGGCCTGCACGTCGGGCTCCCTGGAGCGATCCCACGTACTGAAGGCCATGGGCTTGCCCCCCGAGGTGGTGGGCTCGGCGGTGCGCTTCAGTTTTGGACCGGCGAACACCGAAGAGAACGTGCGCGAGGCAGCAGAGCGCGTGGCCGAAATCGTTCAGCGTCTGCGCAGGCGGAAGTGAAGCGAAGGCCGGGGTCACGCCGGGGAACAGGCGAGGATCAAAACGCGCAATGCGGCTCCGATCAGAGGGGTTTTCTCACACGAAACATCAGGTATACTAAAGGTTAAGAACCAAAAGAAATCCGAGGAAGGGCGAGGTGGGGATCATGTACGACGTGGCTGTGGTGGGCGCCGGTCCGGCCGGAGCCAGCGCCGCCTTGTTCCTGGCCAAAGCCGGGAAGAAAACCGTTGTCATCGACAGCGACCAGAGCATCACGAAGCGGGCCTGGATCGAGAACCATTACGGCGTCGAGGCCATCACCGGTCCGGAACTGGTCGAGCGGGGGAAGCGGCAGGCGGCCAAGTTTGGCGCGGAACTGGTGACGGGGAAAGTGACGAACATCGTCAAGAAGGACGACGGATTCCGGTTGGAGACCGAAGACGGGAAGGCGTATGAGGCGAAGCAGGTGATTTTGGCTACGGGGATTGCCGTCGAGCTGGCGGAAACCGTCGGCATCCGGACCAAACCCGGAACGGAACCGCGGATCAAGACGGTGATTGACGTGGATCCGGCCGGAAAGACGAACATCCCCGGGATCTGGGCGGCGGGTACCGTTGCCGGCTGCAGCGTGCACACGATCATCACCGCCGGCGATGGTGCGCGCGTGGCCATCAACCTCATCAGCGAGCTGAACGGCGAGCGCTATGTGGACCACGACGTGCTGAAGGCATAGCGTACCGGTGCATGGAGGAGGGAGCCGACCGCTCCCTCTCTCTTTTTCGCTGTCCCTGTGTGTGGTGTCTCGGTTCCGTGGCGGGTGGTGCACCACCGAATGTGGTACAATAAAAAAACAGGCTGTCTGCTGTCTCGTGGCGGGCAGCTGCGCGAAGCTTGGAAGGTTTCCCCGGTCGGGGATTGAAGGAAGGGATCCTTTTATGACGAAAAAAGTCGTTGTGGCCATGAGCGGCGGCGTCGACAGCTCGGTCACGGCCGCGTTGATGAAACAGGCGGGCTATGAGGTGATCGGCATCACCATGCGCCTGTACCAGCCGGATGATCCGCTGGAGCAGGCCAACTATACCGGGGGCTGCTGTTCCCTCGACGATGTGTACGACGCCCGCCGCGTGTGCGAGCAGCTCGGCATTCCGCACTACGCCGTCAACTTCAAGCACGAGTTCAACGAAAAGGTCATTGCCTACTTCGAGCGTGAATACAAGCGGGGACGCACGCCCAACCCGTGCATCGCCTGCAACATCTACATGAAGTATGACCTGCTCCTGCAGAAGGCCCTGGACCTGGGTGCCGATTACCTGGCCACCGGTCACTACGCCATACGCGAATACGACGAGGCGCGGGGCCGCTATGTGCTGAAGAAAGGGGTTGACCCGCGCAAGGACCAGTCCTACGTGCTCAGCCATATGACGCAGGAGCAGCTCAAGCATACGCTGTTTCCGCTCGGCCGGTACCGCAAGGACCAGGTGCGCCAGATGGCCAAGGAATTCGGCCTGCGCGTGTACAGCAAGCCGGACAGCCAGGAAATCTGCTTCATTCCCAACAACGACTACCGGTCCTTCATCCTGAAGCGGTCCAAGGACGAAATCCGGGAAGGGTACATCTACGACACGAAGGGGAACATTGTCGGCAAGCACAAGGGCATCCCCTTCTACACCATCGGCCAGCGCCGCGGGCTGGGCCTCAACCTGGGCCGTCCGGTCTTTGTGGTGGACATCATCCCCGAGCGCAATGCCATCGTTGTCGGGGGCCCGGAGGACGTCCTCGGCACGGAGCTCGTGGCCGACAGCGTGAACTGGATCGCCATTCCCGAGCTTACCGAGCCGATTCGCGTGGAAGCCAAGATCCGCTCTCAGGCCGAACCCGCCCCGTGCACCGTGACGCCCCTTGAGGACGGGCGCGTCCACGTCCGTTTTGACGAACCGCAGCGGGCGATCACCCCGGGTCAGACTATTGCCTTCTACGACGGCGACCTGGTCGTCGGCGGGGCGATCATCGACAAGCGCATCCTGCCCCAGGCGGAAAACCCGGCGGAACCGGCGGTGCCGGCGACGCCGTAATGGCGCGCCATTTCCCTTCAACCGGCTGCTCCTCGTTACTCGTGTGGGAGCCGCTCGGCATGGTGGGGCCATTCCCCCTTGCCGGGCGGCTCCTTGTTTTCGACATGTGTTAGAATGGACAGGGAAACAATGGGACGCGGAGGGACGGCCATGCGCCGGGACGCGGAACAGATGGCCCTGTTTGGCGGCGGCTTTTTGAAGGGGGAAATCGTTCACGAGATCTTTCATAATGACGAGACGCTGTATACGGTGGCCCGGATCAAAGTGCTCGAGGCGTCGGAGGAAGGCGCGCCGGACGAGGCGGTGGTAGTAGGGCATTTTCCACGCCCCCATCCCGACGAGCAATACGTCTTCTACGGCGAGTGGGTCGATCACCCCAAGTTCGGCCGCCAGTACCATGCCCGCCGCTTCGAAAAGGCCGTGCCCAAGACGCGTGCCGGCCTCATCAAGTACCTCTCCAGCGGCCTGTTTCCGGGCGTAGGGAAGAAAACGGCGGAGAAAATCGTCGACCGTTTTGGCGAACAGGCCCTCACCATCATCGCCCAAACCCCGGAACGGCTCGAGGAGATTCCCGGCCTGTCGACGGCGAAAGCGCGCAAAATCCACGAGGCCGTCCTTGAACACCAGGCCCTGGAGCAGGCCCTCGTTTTCCTCTACGAATTCGGTATCGGCACGGCCCTGGCCCTGCGCATCTACCAGGTGTACCGCCACGACACCCTGCGGGTGCTGCGGGAAGACCCCTATCGCCTCATCGTCGACGTGGAGGGTGTCGGCTTCAAGCGGGCCGACGAGATCGGCCGGGCCGTGGGCGTCGCGGTGGATTCGCCGCGCCGCGTGCGGGCGGCCTGTCTCCACCTGTTGCAGGAGGCGGCCCACGGCGGCGGGCACGTCTTTCTCCCCGTTCCCGAGCTGGTGGGGCGGGCGGTGCGCCTCCTCGACGAAAGCGGCGACCACCGTTTCGCCGACGCCGACGTGGAGCGGGAAATCCTCGCCCTGCATGAGGAAGGACAGGTGGTGGTGGAGGGGTCGCGTTGTTACCTGCCGTCCCTCTACTGGGCCGAGGTGGGGGTGGCCCGCCACGTGGCCCGGCTGCTGGCGACGCCGGCGGTGGAGCGCTTTTCCGATGACGAGGTGCGCACGGCCCTGGCGGCGGTGGAGGACGAGATGGGCCTTCGCTACGCCCCGTCCCAGCGCCTGGCCATTGAGACGGCGGTGCGCGAGCCGCTGATGATCCTCACCGGCGGGCCGGGGACGGGCAAGACGACGGTGCTGCGGGGCCTGTGCCGCCTCTTCGCCCGGCTGTGGAAGCTGCCCCTCGATCCCGCCGCCTACCGCGCGCCGGGCAGTCCGCCCTACCCGATCCTGCTGGTGGCCCCCACCGGACGCGCCGCCAAGCGGATGGGTGAGGCCACCGGCCTGCCGGCGATGACGGTGCACCGCCTGCTCGGCTGGCGCGGCGACGCGGTGGAACGCGACGCCGACAACCCGCTGGAGGGGAAGCTTCTCATTGTCGACGAGACGTCGATGATGGACATCTGGCTGACCAACCAGCTGCTCCGCGCCGTGCCCCGCGGCATGCGTGTCCTCTTCGTCGGTGACGCCGACCAGCTGCCGTCGGTGGGCCCGGGCAACGTGCTTGCCGACCTCATCGCCTCGCAGCGCGTGCCCGTGGTGCGCCTCACCGACGTGTACCGGCAGGCCGAAGGCTCGTCGATCATTCGCCTGGCCCATGCTGTGAAGGATGGGGCGCTGCCCGACGACTTCGCCGCTCCCTTTCCCGACCGCCGCTTTTTTCCCTGCAGCGGCGAGACGTGCGTCGACGTGATCAAGCAGGTGTGTCTCGCCGCCCTTGGTAAGGGGTACACGGCACGGGACATCCAGGTGCTGGCCCCGATGTACCGCGGCCCCGCCGGCGTCGACCAGCTCAACCGCGAGCTGCAGGCCCTGTTCAATCCGCCGGCGCCGGACAAGCGCGAGCTGGAATGGGGCGAGACGGTGTTTCGCGTGGGGGACAAGGTGCTCCAGCTGGTCAACAACCCGGAGGAACAGGTATTCAACGGCGACATCGGCGAGGTGGCGGCGATTTTGTCGCCGGAGGAGACTGGGGAGCGGGAGGCGGTTCTGGTTGTCCGGTTTGACGCGCACGAGGTGCGCTACCGCCGCAGCCAGCTGCACCAGCTCACCCTGGCCTACTGCTGTTCCATCCACAAGGCGCAGGGCAGTGAGTTTCCGATCGTGATTTTGCCCCTCCTGCGCGCCCACTGGCGCATGTTGCGCCGCAACCTGTTGTACACCGGCATCACCCGCGCCAAATCGTACCTGATCCTGTG
>PKQU01000208.1 GCA_017577925.1 Bacillota bacterium | reverse complement strand
CTACCGGCGCCTTCAGACCGCCTCCAGCGCCGCGACGCGCACCCGGTCGAGGGCGGCGCGCACCTCGGCCAGCGTGCACACTTGGGTGCCCGACTTGGCCGCCGTCACCGTTCCGGCCGCCGTGGCCCAGCGCGCCAGCTCCTCCAGCGACAACCCCTCCAGGAGGGCGTACGCCATAGCCGCAACCATGGCGTCGCCGGCGCCGACCGTGCTTTGCGGTTCAACGGTAAAGGGCCACACGCGAAAGCCCGCCTGGCGATCCAGCACCACGGCCCCATCCTTGCCCAGGGAAACCACAACCAGGGAGACACCGGCCTCCCGGAGCGTCCGGGCAGCGGCCACGACATCCGCCTCGCCTGCAAGCGGGCGGCCGACCAACCGCTCGAGCTCGGCAGCGTTCGGCTTCACCGCAAAGGGCCGCGCACGCAACCCCTCGCCTAGGGCTGGACCGTCGGCGTCAAGGATCGCTTTTACCCCTTTCTCGTGGGCCAATCGGATGAAATCGGCATAGACGCTGGGAGCCACGCCGCGCGGCAGGCTTCCGCTCAACACGAGAACCGCCGCCTCGTCCAGAAGCGCCGCCAGCTTCTCCGTAAAGCGCGCCAGGTCCTGCGGGGCCACAGAAAAGCCGGGCTCGTTGATTTCCGTCGTCACCTTGTGCGCGGCGTCCACGATCTTCAGGTTGACGCGCGTCTCGCCGGGGACCTCCACAAAATCAAAGGGGACGCCGTCTTCCGCCAAGCGCTTGACGAGCTGATCCCCTTGTGTACCGGCAATGAGGCCGGTGGCCAGCACGGGAACGCCAAACCGATGCAGCACCTTGGCCACGTTGATTCCCTTGCCGCCCGCGTCGACGCGCAGCTGGCAGACGCGGTTGACTTCGCCATACTGAAAGCGTTCCACGGTTACCGTTTTGTCCAATGCTGGATTGAGAGTAACGGTTACGACTTTTGCCTTCATTCCCGCTCCTCCCGTACCGGCGCGAGGATCACGTCCACGCCGCGTTCTCTCAGCTCGGCCACAAACCCCTCCGGCGCACCGTTGTCGAGGATGCACGTGTCGAGTTCCGTTATGTCGGCAAATTTGGCGAAGGCCACGTTGCCGATCTTGCTGTGGTCTGCCAGCAGGTACACCTGTTTGGCCGACCGGATCATCTTGCGTTTGGTCGCCGCCTCGAGGAGGTTGGGCGTGGTTAACCCCTCACGGATGTCGAGGCCGTTGGTGGCCATGAACGCCTTGTCCACGCGGAGCCCGTCGAGGGCCTGCTCGGCCAGGGGCCCCACAAGGGCCAGCGTGTTGTGGCGCAGGATGCCGCCCACCACCACCAGTTCGATGCCCGGGTGGTCCAACAGCTCTCGCGCGAAGACGAGGGAATTGGTCACCACCGTCAGCCGGGAAAACCGTACCAGATGGCGAACCATGTGGTAGACGGTTGTCCCCGAATCGAGGAGAATCGTGTCGCCATCCTCGATGAGGGTCGCCGCCGCGGCGGCGATGGCCTCCTTTTCCCGGCGAAACTGGTCCTCCTTTTCGCCGAAGGTCGGCTCAAAAGCCACGCCGCGCAGGGCGATGGCCCCACCGTGGGTGCGGCGCAGCAGGTTGGCCTCCTCCAGTTCCTTCAGGTCGCGGCGAATGGTAGACTCCGACACGCCGAAGCGCTGGCTCAGCTCCTGCACCGACGCGCGATGGTGCCGCTGCACGTAGGCCAGGATGTGCGCTTTCCGCTCTTCCCCGTAGAGCATCCCATCCGTCCTTTCCCTTCGTGCGCCGTGCCACCCGGCCGCATCTCGCACCGCCGGCAGTTTAGCGCGCCGGGTTGCTCATATTTGAACGAAAGATGATTATTTGTGATTGATTGTGCTCGTTTCTAATTGTATTCGATGTTTTCGAACACTTCAAGGCGGAATCGCTTTCAACCGGAAAAAAATCGCGGAACCTCTCAGGAGGGCCGCACCCTCTGGAGGTTCCGCAGAGCGGTTCGGGAACCGGGCGCCAAAAACGGCTGTGCCGACGCCTTCCCCTCAATACTCCTGGATCATGGGATGCAGCGTGATCTCGTCGATCTGCGCATGGGGCGGCGCAGCAACCATGGCCAGAACGGCGCGGGCCACATCGTCTGCCTTGAGCCAATCGGCCTTGCGCGGGTCACCCTGCACCGATCCGGCAAAATAGGTGTCCGTCATCCCCGGCAGAACGGCCCCCACCTTGACGCCTTTGGCGCGCACCTCCTTGCGCAGCACCTCGGTGAGCGCCTGGAGCCCGAACTTGCTGGCACAATAGGCCGCACCGTCGGGAATGGTTCGCCGCCCCACGTCCGACGAGATCATGACGATCTGCCCGCGTCCCCGCGCGATCATGCCGGGCACGACGGCCTTACAGAACAGAAAAGGGCCGGTCAGGTTAACGTCAAGGACGCGCCGCCACTCGTCGGCCGCAATCTCCCATGTCGGCTTAAAGACGCCGATGCCGGCATTGTTCACAAGCACATCCACCGCTCCCCAGCGCGCCTCCACCTCCCGCACCGCGCCTTCCACGTCCTCCTCACGCGTCACGTCGCCCGCCAGCACCAGAACGTCGCGTCCCGTTGCGCGCACCCGCTCGGCCACGCGGGCCAGATCGCCTTCGCTACGCGCAAACAGCGCCACGTCCAGTCCCGCTTCCGCCAATGCTACGGCCACCGCCTCGCCGATGCCGCGGCTGGCTCCCGTTACCAGCGCCGTCCGGTACCCGTTCATCGGCAATCCCTCCTCCCCTT
>PKQU01000207.1 GCA_017577925.1 Bacillota bacterium | reverse complement strand
AGGGCGTCCTCCATGTTCACAACGCGATGATCCAACACTACTGGACGGCCAAGTGGGTGCTCGACCTCAAGGACGAGGACATCTACTGGTGTACGGCCGATCCGGGGTGGGTGACGGGCACGTCCTACGGGATCTTCGGCCCGTGGCTCAACGGGGCGACGTGTGTGGTGCGCGGCGGCCGCTTTAACCCCGACGATTGGTACGCCACCATTGAAAAATATGGGGTGACCGTATGGTACAGCGCCCCGACGGCCTTCCGCATGCTGATGAGCGCGGGCGAAGAGGTGGCGAAAAAGTACAACCTGTCAACCCTGCGCCACATTCTCAGCGTCGGTGAACCGCTCAATCCTGAAGTGATCCGCTGGGGTCTGAAGGTGTTCGGCAAGCGCATCCATGACACCTGGTGGATGACGGAGACCGGCGGCATGCTCATCGTCAACTTCCCGTGCATGGACATCAAGCCCGGATCGATGGGCAAACCGTTCCCGGGGATCCAAGCGGCGATCATCGACGACAACGGAAACGAACTTCCACCGTACCGGATGGGGCATTTGGCTATCCGGGTCGGCTGGCCGTCGATGATGCGGAAGATCTGGAATAACGACGCCAAGTACCAGGAGTACTTCCGCATCCCCGGCTGGTATGTTTCTGGGGACTCTGCCTATCGCGACGAGGACGGCTACTTCTGGTTCCAAGGTCGTGTCGATGACGTCATCAACACCTCTGGTGAGCGCGTCGGGCCTTTCGAGGTGGAGAGCTGTCTCCTGGAACACCCGGCTGTTGCGGAAGCGGGCGTCATCGGCAAGCCGGATCCCGTACGTGGCGAGATCATCAAGGCCTTTGTGGCGCTGCGGGACGGATACGAGCCCTCCGAAGAGCTCAAGCAGGACATCGCCCGCTTTGTGAAAGAGCGCCTGGCCGCCCATGCCGCCCCGCGCGAAATTGAGTTCCGCGATAAGCTGCCCAAGACACGGAGCGGCAAGATTATGCGCCGTGTGCTGAAAGCATGGGAACTGGGGTTACCCACCGGGGACCTGTCGACGATGGAAGATTGAGTGAATTCGAGGTGGACAAATCGCGCCGTTCCCACTATAGTGTTGTAGTAGAAGCAACAACTTGAGGGGAATCCTGGAGGACGAAGGCGGGTCGGCGGTCTTGCGGGGTCGCTGCCAGCCTGTCGGATGGGTCATCATGTTTAGGAGGGAAACCAGATGCCGAAGTATACGTGGGTGGACAAGGAGACTTGCATCGCTTGTGGGGCCTGTGGCGCGACGGCGCCGGACATCTATGACTACGACGAGGAAGGGTTGGCCCACGTCGTTTACGGTGGCGACAACAACACGGGCACGGTCGAGATCCCCGAAGAGCTGTGGGATGACATGCACGACGCCGCCGAGGGGTGCCCGACCGACTCGATTAAGATTGCGGACGAGCCGTTCAACAAGTGACGGCATTCCCAAAAGCGGAGGGTGTTGGAAAAAGCCCTTGGGTCCCCAAGGGCTTTTTGTTTTCAGGGTAAGCGTGCGGTCGAACCATCTTGTCAGGAAGCGTGGTAAAATGATATGTTGTTGCTGAAGCCACAACCGGTCAAAACGGCACAACAGTGCACGGTGTATTGCTCGTGCGAAGGGGAGTAGCCCCGGGAGCCTTCGGTGCTACCGGTTACAGGATCGTCAAAACGGGTGGCGGTGATGTGCCGGTGCCCCGGTCCTGTAGGGCCCGTAGCGGCAGGCGAGACCTTTGCCGTAAAGGCAAAGGTCTCGTTTTTGTTTGCTGTCGGGGCAGACTAAACGATGCGGGAAAACAAGGAGGGGATACGATTGCCGTTCCTGTTGGATGCCGCCTGGTGGGCCGACCTTTTCAAAATCATCCTCCTCGATCTCATTCTTGCGGGGGACAACGCCGTGGTGATCGCAATGGCGGTGCGGGGGCTGCCGTCACGCCAGCGCAAGATGGCCATCCTATGGGGCACGGCCGGGGCGGTGGCTTTTCGTGGACTCCTGACGCTGGTGGCCGTATGGCTGCTGAAGATTCCCTTCTTGCAGCTGGTGGGGGGCGTATTGCTGTTGTGGATCGCCGTGAAACTGATGAAGGATGAAGAGGAGAAGCCGCATGAACACGCGGAAAGCCAGTCCTTCATCGCTGCGATGCGCACGATTATCCTTGCCGACGTGATCATGAGCCTGGACAACGTGTTGGCCATTGCCGGGGTGTCAAAAGGGAATTGGGTGCTCATCTTCATCGGTTTGGCTGTCAGCATCCCGCTGGTGGTCTACGGCAGCAACTTGCTCTCCGGGTTGATGAAGCGCTACCCGATTATCATCGCTGCGGGCGCGGCCATCCTGGGATGGACGGCGGGCGAAATGATCATCCACGATCTGGAGCGCCTCGTCACCCTGCCCTTCAATTGGCTGCCCGTTGTCAGCGCCCTTGCCGTCGTGGCGTGGGGGTACCTGACCAAGCGCCGGGAAGCTGCCGTGAACCCCGATTCGGAGTGAGGGGCCTCTTTCCCGGCGCTTCCGAAACCACGGCGCACGCGTTTGGAGGCAGATCCGGGCCACCTGCACGGATGTTCCCGGGGGACGCGCATACCTCTTAAGTAAAGGCGGTGCGGAAAAGGGGCAGCGTTTCGTGGGGTGGTCTTTCGTTTCAACGCATCGCCGCATGTTCCGGATGAGCGGATGACGGAATCGCCAGCGCCGACCCGTTGGCCCCGGTATGTCGCGGTGGTGGTGGGCAGCTTGGTTGGACGGCGGGGTGTTGGGCTTGGCGTTGATCGCCCGCTACCTTT
>PKQU01000039.1 GCA_017577925.1 Bacillota bacterium | reverse complement strand
TTTAGTCGAACAGCTTGCTCACCGACAGCTCTTCATGGACGCGGATGATCGCCTCGCCGATGATCGGCGCCACCGACAGGACGACGATGTTGTCGAGACGCTTTTCCGGCGTAAGGGGAATGGTGTTCGTCACGACGAGCTCCTTGATCGGGGACTGCCGAATCCGCTCGATGGCCGGCCCGGAAAGGACAGGATGCGTGCACGCCGCGTACACCTCGCGCGCCCCATGCTCGAGAAGCGCCTTGGCCGCCAGGGTGATCGTGCCCGCCGTGTCGATAATGTCATCGATCAGGATGGCCGTTTTCCCTTCGATGTTGCCGACGATGTTCATCACCTCGGCCACGTTCGGCTCCGGACGCCGCTTGTCAATGATGGCGATCGGCGCCCCAAGCCGCTCGGCCATCCTCCGCGCCCGCGTCACGCCGCCGTGGTCGGGCGAGACGACCACGATGTTGTCGAGCCCCTTTTCCAGAAAGTATTTGGCCAGGATCGGGACACCCAGCAGGTGATCGACGGGGATGTCGAAAAAGCCCTGGATCTGCGTGGCATGCAGGTCCATGGTGATGACGCGGTTGGCCCCCGCCGTCTCAATCAGGTTGGCCACCAGCTTGGCCGTGATCGGGTCGCGTGCGCGCGCCTTGCGGTCCTGCCGGGCGTATCCATAGTAGGGGATGACGCAATTGATCGATTTCGCCGAAGCCCGTTTGAGGGCGTCCACCATGACCAGGAGTTCCATCAGGTTTTCATTGACGGGATAGCAGGTCGACTGGATGACGAACACGTCGGCCCCGCGTACGCTCTCCTCCAGCTTGATCTGGATCTCCCCGTCGCTAAAGCGCGACGCGTGCGCATTCCCGAGCGGAACACCGATGTGGTCCGCAATCTCCTGGGCCAGCGCTGGGTTGGAGTTGCCTGTGAACACCTTCAGCTTGGGATCGCGATACTTCCCCATGACTGCCCTCCATCACGCTTCCGATTTCCATTTTTTTACGTATTCCGGCTTGTTGATCTGGCGCGCCCGCGCGATAGCCAGCGCGTGGTCGGGAACATCATCGGTAATCGTCGAGCCCGCTGCCGTGTAGGCCCCCTTGCCCACGCGCACCGGGGCCACCAAGTTCGTGTTGCAGCCGATGAACGCGCCGTCCTCCACCACCGTGCGGTGCTTGGTACGGCCGTCGTAGTTGACGACAACGCTGCCACAACCGAAATTGACGTCGGCCCCCACGTCGGCGTCGCCGATGTACGTCAGGTGCGCCGCCTTCGAACGCGGCCCGATGACGCTGTTCTTCACCTCGACAAAGTTTCCCACGCGCACGCCCTCGCCAATGCGCGTACCGGGGCGCAGGTGGGCAAAGGGACCGATCTCGGCACCGTCGGCCACCGCACTTTGCACCACCACCGAGTGACGGATCACCACGCCGCGGCCGATGTGACTGTCAATGACCTCCGTATACGGCCCGATCACCGCATCTTCCCCGATGACGGTCTCGCCGGCCAGGCGCGTGCCGGGCAAGATCACCGTGTCGCGGCCGATGGTCACGCCGGCCTCGATGTACGTGGTGGCCGGATCGACAATCGTCACGCCGTTTTTCATGTGCACCTCGTTGATGCGGCGACGCAAAACGGCCTCCGCGCGGGCCAAGGTTACGCGATCGTTGATGCCGATCGTCTCCTCTTCGTCGTCGGTGTGCCACGCGGCCACCGTCTCCCCGCGGCGACGCAAGATGGCCACGCAGTCGGTCAGGTAATATTCGCCCTGGGCGTTATCGTTGGTAACCTCCTCGAGGGCGGAAAACAGCTTGCGGTTATCGAAACAGTAGGTTCCGGTGTTGATCTCGCGGATGCGCCGCTCCTCCTCGGTGGCATCCTTGTGCTCCACAATGCGCACCACGTCCCCGGCGCCGTCTCGTACAATGCGGCCGTACCCTGTCGGATCCACCGCCGTGGTGGTCAGCAGAGTAACGGCCGCTTGCCTGCGCTCGTGTTCCTTGCGCATCGCCGCCAGCGTCTCGGGGCGAAGCAGCGGCGTGTCGCCGCACAGGACGAAGGTTGTGCCCTCCCGCTCGGCCAGGATCGGCGCCGCACACCGGACGGCATGGCCGGTGCCGAGCTGCTCTTCCTGCACCGCGTACCGGACGCGGTCGCCCAGGTAGGCCCGCACCGCGTCGGCACCGTGCCCAACGACGACCACGATGTCGTCCACGCCCAACGCCGTCAACGCATCGACGACGTGGCCCACCATTGGCTTGCCGCAGACCGGGTGCATCACCTTGCTCCGCTTCGATTTCATCCGTGTGCCCAAGCCTGCCGCCAGGACGATCGCGTAGGTCGCTGTCAATGTCCGGTCCTCCTTCTGTCCCGATTCAATCTGACTATATCGGAAAGCGCCCCCCTTTTCAAGGGTAACGTTTTCAACGAACGCCGCGCCAAACGAAAAGGGAGGACTTCCCCCGAAGTCCTCCCGCCACGGTTACGCACCCGCCTGCTGCCGTCCATCCTGTTCGTCCTCGGCCGCCAGGCGCGCGTACGCAGCCAGCACGGCGTCCTGGATTTTGGCACGCGTGGCCGACGAAATGGGGTGCGCAATATCGCGATAGGTCCCGTCCGGGCCCCGCTTGCTGGGCATGGCCACGAACAGCCCATCCTTGCCGTCGATCACGCGGATGTCGTGGACGACAAACTCGTTGTCGAACGTGACCGACGCCACAGCCCTCATCCGCCCCTCCGCCGAGACGCGCCGCAGCCGCACATCGGTAATTTCCACGCCGCTCACCACCTTGGTCGGGGAATTCGTGTCCCTATGTCCTTCTCCGTGAGCGGCGTGCATTCCTGCCCGTGTCGAAAAATGTTCGCTTTTTCACTCGGCCAACACCGCAATCGCCTCGATCTCCACCGCCACATCCTTGGGCAAGCGCGCCACCTGGACCGTCGAGCGTGCCGGGCGGTGCTCCCCAAAGTACTGCCCGTACACCTCGTTCATCGCCGCAAAATCGTTCATGTCCCGGAGGTAGACCGTCGTTTTCACCACATTGGCGAGGGTTCCGCCCGCCGCTTCCACAATGGCACGCAGGTTTTCCAACACCTGTCTCGTCTGCTCGGCGATGTCCCCCTCGACCAGTGTGCCGTCAGGCCGAAGCGGAATCTGGCCCGAGGTAAACAGCAGGTTGCCCACCCGGACCGCTTGGGCATAGGGGCCGATGGCCGCCGGGGCCTTGTCCGTGTGGATGTGCTTCATGGATCCCGCCTCCTTGGTTGATGCGTTTATTCCGAAAGGTAACGGCACACCAGACGCCTGTCAAGGACCGGCCGCGGCCGCGCGCCGCGTCACGCGAAATAATTGCCCGGCTCCAGGCGAATGCGGCGCTCGCGCACGTCCACCTCGGTCAGGCGCGCCAGGGAAACATAGTTGTCAACCAGGCGCTCCTCGGCATAGGCGCTTTCCACAAACACGCCGATGCCCACCACGTGGGCCTGGAATTCCTGGAGCAGGTCAATCATCCCCCGGATGGTGCCGCCTGCCTTCATAAAGTCGTCGATGATCAGCACGCGCGCCTCCTCGGACAGGGCCCGGCGGGAGAGGGACATCGTCTGAATGCGCTTCGAGGAACCGGAGACGTAGTTGATGCTGACCGCCGACCCTTCCGTCACCTTGTGGTCGCGGCGCACGACCACCACAGGGAGGTTCAGGAATTCCGCCGTGGCATGGGCCAGCGGAATGCCCTTCGTCTCCATCGTCATCACCACGTCGGCCTGGCAATCGGCGAAGACGGTGGCAAACATATACCCGATTTGGCGCAACGTCTGCGGTTCCCCCAGCACATCGGTCATGTAGAGGTAGCCCCCGGGCAGGAGGCGATCCGGATCTTCCAGGCGACGAAGGATGGCGCGGATCTCCGCGAGCGCCCGTTCCTTGGGCAGGTAGGGGATAAACTTGACACCACCCGCCGCGCCAGCAACCGTCAAGAGTTGGCCGATGCCGTTCTTCTCAAAGACCTCCTTCACGATGGCCAAGTCTTCACTGATGGACGACTTGGCCGCTTCGTAGCGCTCGGCGAAAAAGGTCAGCGGAATCAGGGTGTGCGGTCGCGTGAGCAATTCGTGTGTTATGTCAACGATTCGTGCACTCCGTCGGATTTTGGACATGGCCCGATCCCCCAAACGCCAGAGTGTCACGGGCGATGCCGCGCATCGCCCAGCAGGCGCACCAGGTACACGTCGCGGCAAAAGCCGCGCAAGGCATTGGTGATCCGGCGGGCCCGGGAGAACTGTCGCACGAGGGCAAAGACGGTGGGCCCGCTGCCGGACATGAGCGCCCCCTCGGCTCCGAACGCCAGCATTCGTTCCTTCAGCTTGCGCACCTCCGGATGCAGAGAGAAGGTGACCGTCTCCAGCATGTTGCCGAGGGAACGGCACACGGCGGCAAAATCCTGCCGGTTCAGCGCGTCCACCATCGCCGCCGTCGTCGGGGACTGCGCGATGGCGTCCAGACGCAAGGCACGGTACACATCAGCCGTGGAAACGGCCAGGGGTGGTTTGGCCAGCACAACCCAACACGGCGGCGGCGGGGACACCGGCTCGATTCGCTCGCCACGCCCCCGGGCCACGGCCGTGCCACCGTACACGAAAAACGGCACGTCGGAGCCGATCCGCGCCCCAAGGGCGGCCATTTCGTCGTGCGACAAGTTCAGCCCCAACAACGTATCCAGCGCGCGAATGACCGCCGCCGCATCGCTCGAGCCCCCGCCCAGCCCCGCGGCGACGGGAATGCGCTTGTCAATCCGGATGGTGATGCCCTGGCGAATGCCGTAGGTTTCCTTCATCAGGACCGCCGCCCGATACGCGAGGTTGCGCTCGTCGGTTGGTACATAGGCTGTCGAGCAGTCGACGACAATGTCCGGTTGGTCCGTTAAGGTCACGTCAATGCGGTCCGCCAGGTCGATGGTGGTCATCACCATTTCGACTTCATGATAGCCGTCATCCCGTTTGCCGATTACGTCCAGGGTGAGGTTGATTTTGGCCGGCGCTTTTACCATGATCACGGCACGTCACCCTCTCGCCCATCATAACTCATCTATTCTAACGCAAAAAAAGCCGGGGAAACAATCCCCGGCTTGCCGGCGGCGTTATGAACCGGTACCCTGCTGACGGGTGATCAGCGCGCGTTCGGCGATTTCGATCGCCTTTTTGACGAGGTTCCCGGCATCACGGGTGGTGATGGCCCCCCATCCTTCGCGCTGGATCGTGTCGTAAATGCCCAGTTCCTTGGCCAATTCCAGCTTCAGCTCCTCGGACATGACGCCGCGACGCCTGCGTGGCATGGCCAAACGCCTCCTTTTGCGCCGCCGGTAGACCTAGTATGCGCAAAAAAACGCGCAGCAACCCGACGGGCTACTGCGAGGGGTACGTGATGCGGATGTCTTTCCCATCCTTACAAACGGTCAGTTCGACGTTTTCCGTGAGGATGTCGGTATAGCTGTAGGAAACCCGCTTGAAGGCGTGCCGGTCTTCATCCAGCTTGATGATAAACACGGAAGGATAGGTCTGCTCCAAGATCCCCGTGCGTTCGATCGTTTTTTTGCGGCCGCCGTTGGCCCGGAGCACAATGCGTTGGCCGATGTGGGCTTCGAGCGCCCGCCGGATGTCGAGCAGCGCGTTTTTTCCCGCCATCGCGACCACCTCACTCGTGAATTATAGCACGCAGTCCCTAGTATGTCAATAAAAGTGCATATTATAGCAACGGGACAAAGAGATTGTCAACGGATGAACTTAAAAAAAAACGTCGGCTTTTGCCGACGGAGTGCGAAACCGGGAAATCCGCGTCGTGCGGGCAGCGAATGTTTCAGTGAACCATCCGCATTCTGGTCATTTTTCTAAACACAGAAAGTCTCTCTATTTCGTAAACCGATCGGCTACGGCACTGGCCCCGTACGCGTCGGGCTTGATCTTCGCGGTATAGCCCACCGCCTGCACCCAGCCGACCACTTCCTGGATGACCAAGCGCGTCTCCCCTTGTTGGCCGACATCCAAGTGGATCTCGATGGGAAAGTCGGCCCCGATAGTCGACAGGCCGGCCCCTTGCAGGGCCTCCAGCGTGCGCAGACTGATCTCGGTCTCCCGGTAAATGCGGTGCCGCAGGTCAACGATGGGCGGTACCACCTGCCGCGCGTAGTAAAAGCGCGCACCGCGCCCAACCCGCTGCACGATGATGGCCGTGACAAACACGGTCTTGTCTGCATCCGTCTGCGAATCGGTGCCGATGACCAGCTTGTAGGTTGCTTGGGGCGCGTCCTCGATGTATCGGCGGATGTCGACAACCACCTGCTCGATGGACAGCGGCCCCCGCGTCGGGCTGATGAAGCGCACGGCCATCCCCCTAGCGCGTCGTCAATTCGTGCACACGGTGTGTTAACCGGGCAAACTCGGCAATGCTGAGGGTCTCCGCCCGGCGATCCGGATCGATGCCGGCCGCCTCCAACAGGGCAAACGCGGTTGCGCGGTTTCCCCCCTCAATTAAATTATGCACCAAGTTGTTTAAAATCGTTTTGCGCCGCTGGGCAAAAGCCGCCCGCACGACGCGGAAAAACAGCTTCTCGTCGGGAACGTCCACCAGCGGGGCCGGACGGCAGCGGATGCGGACCACGGCCGAGTCGACCTGGGGACGCGGAACAAAGGCATGCTTCGGTACCGTCATCACGTAGTCCACTTCAGCGTAAAACTGAACGGCGATGGTGAGGACCCCATAGTCCTTACTTCCCGGCTGGGCCGCAAGCCGCGCGGCCACCTCCTTTTGGACCATCAGCACAAACAGCGGCACCTCATCCCGGGCCTCGATCAGCGTAAACAAAATCGGCGTGGTGACGTAATACGGGAGGTTGGCCACCACGGCCCGCTTGGCCCATCCGGCAAAGTGTTCGGCGAAAAACGCGGGCAGGTCGAGCGCTAAGAAATCGCCGTGGACGACGGTGACCTGGGGGTACGGGGCAAGGGTTTCCGCCAGCACAGGCAGCAGCCGCTGGTCGAGTTCCACGGCGACCACCTTGCCCGCCACCCGTGCCAAACACGCGGTCAGCGCGCCTACCCCCGGACCGATTTCCAACACCGCCGTCTCGCCATCCAGTTCGGCCGCTGCAACGATGCGTTCGAGCACGCGTCGATCGACCAAAAAGTTTTGCCCGAGGCTCTTTTTGGGCACCACGCCGTGGGCGGACAAAATCGCGCGCGTCTGCGCGGGCGAGGCGATCTCCTTCTCGGTCATGTTTCCCCGTCGCCCTCCCCCATGTCGTCTCTCCCAACTCCCGCCACGGCGTGCCCTTCCTCCACCTCGCGCAACGCACAGTAAAACATTTCCCGGGAAACCCCGAACACGCGCAACCGCTTATGAAACTGTCGGGCATTGGCGTAGCCAATGCCGAGGAGGCGGCCCATCGCTTCGCGGCGCCGACGCGCCTCCGGACCACCGCACAAGCCCGCCGCCACCAGGTCTTCCCAAGTGATCGACTCGGGTTGTTCGGGCATCTCAGTCTGGACCGCGGCCAAGGCGCGGCGAATCGCTTCCGGGGATGCGTACTCGACGCCGATCTTCCCGTCCCTGCTGGCCTCTTCTCGGGACAAAAAGGCATGCTTGCACCCGGGAACGCGCGCGCTCAGAATGCGGCGGATCCGTTCGCCCGGATAATCGGGATCGGTCAAGATGATCACGCCGCGCGTCGCCTGGGCAAGGCGAATGCGCGCGATCACCTCTTCGGAAAGCGCCGATCCCCCCGTCTCGATCGTATCGGCCGCCACCGCACGCCGAACGGCGGCGGTGTCGTCACGCCCCTCAACCACAATGATTTCCCGAATCAACCTTGGCTCCTCCCGTCCCCAAGCGACCTGGCTTTCCCGCCCAGCGGCTGCGCGTGCGTGTTCTCACATCGGCCGTGTCACGGGCCGGCCGCGCCCCGCGGCAGCTGCGGCCCGATTACGTACACGGTATGCCCCCGCTTCAGGCCGAAACGGCTGGCAAGTGCATCCGTCTCGAAATACACGTCGATCTTCTTTCCCTTCACACTGCCGCCGGTGTCTTCCGCCCGGCGAAAGCCCAACCCCTCAATGTACACCCACCAGCCAAGGGGGATGACGGCGGGATCGACGGCAATGGTTCGCCCTTCCTTGGCCCGTGTGCCCATAGCGGTGATAGCATACAAGGGGTGATCCGGCCCCTTTCCGGTGTGGGCCACGCCGGGACCATAAGCGGTCAGCACGACGTTGTGCAACACGCGGCGCGGCATAAACGTGACCCCATTCCGCTCAATGCCGCGAAGCGTCCCAACGGCGATGATCGTGGGCTGCGGTGCCGCCAGCACATCGCGGTCGACCAGATCGCGCGCCACTTCCACCCCGTTTTCCAGGCGGACGCGATAGGTGAGGACCGCCTTGCCGGCTTTCCCTTCCCGAACCGTACGCTGGTCGCCAGCGGGCAGGTCATGGCTGGCCGTCTTCACCACGTGGGGCTTCAACACCTTTTCTTCCTGGACCAAACGCTCTTCCACGCGGGTGACGGTGATGACCAGTCCGCTCGCGACCGGTTGGCGCAGCCCCGGACTCACGCGGTCAAGCGGCCCCAGGGTGACGCCGGCTTCCAAGAGCGCCTCCTGAACCGTTCGCGCCGCCACGGCCCGGTGAAACGTGGTCGATCCGACCCGGAACGTAAGCTGGCGCGCGTGTTCCACCGACACGCGCAGCCCCGGATAAAGTGGCGTGTCGGTCGCCGGCATCACGCGATCCCGCGGCCCGACCGCCACCCCCTGTTCACGCAAAAGCTGCGCCACGGTATCGGCTTCCGTACGTACCACCCTTTCCCGACCATCAACCAAGAGCGTAACCGAAATCGTTTCCGATGCGGACCTACGCGCAAAGCCCATGGCCATTAGCAAAGCAATGACGACAACAACAATACAACCCCATACGACTACGCGAGGAGTACGGCCGGGAAAACTGGCACCGCGGAGGAATGCCAGTTTCATCCATATCCCCTCCCCCTCAAACGTAAGGCCATTGTAGGGCAAAACGGTGGATTTGTCAAATTTACATCCATGTAGCATGCAATTGGAGGGGAAGAGGCGTTTTTTCTTGCTTTTTCATCACTCGCCACGGACCGACCCGGTTCGCCGGCTTTCGCCGGGCCACCGCCGTCGATTCAGGGCAGGTGGAAGAGGCGTGCGGCGTTTTCCGTCGTCGCGGCGGCCAGCTCCTCCACGGAGATGCTCCGCACCGAGGCCACCACCTCGGCGGTGTGGCGGAGGTACGCCGGCTCGTTGCGTTTGCCGCGGTGGGGCACCGGGGCCAGGTACGGGCAGTCGGTCTCGAGAAGCAGCCGGTCGAGGGGGGCCTTCTGCGCCACCTCTCGCACCGCCTCGCCACTTTTGAACGTCACGACGCCGCCGATGCCCAGGTAAAAGCCGAGGTCGAGAAACGCCTTGGCCGTCTCCCAATCGGCGGTGAAGCAGTGCATAACGCCGCCGATTTCATCGGCACCCTCCTCGCGCAGCACTTCGAGCACGTCGGCATACGCGTCGCGGCAGTGGATGATCACCGGAAGGCCGAGGTGCCGGGCAAGGGTCAACTGTCGGCGGAACACCGCCTGTTGTGTATCGCGCGGCGCTCCGTCTCGGTAGTAATCGAGACCGATCTCGCCGATGGCCACCACCTTGCCGTGCTCGCGAGCCAGACGCTGCACCCAGGCCAGGTCTTCCTCCGTGCAGGCAGCCGCGTCGTGGGGATGCCAGCCGATCGCCGCGAAGAGGTCCTCGTGGCGATCGGCCAGCGCAAGGGCCGACGGGATCGTGGCGCGGTTGTAGCCGACGATGATCATCCGCGCCACCCCCGCTTCCCGGGCCCGGGCAAGGACAGCGTCGCGATCGGCGTCAAACTGCGCGTCATTGACGTGGGCGTGGGTGTCGATGAGCACAGCCGTCCCCTCCCCGATCATTTCACCTTCGCCCCGTTAGGCACAGCCGCATCAACAAACAAGACGTGCGGGCCATCCGGGCCATCGGCGGCGAGGATCATGCCCTGGGACCATTCGCCGCGGATCTTGGCCGGCTTCAGGTTGGCCACCAAGACCACCTTCTTTCCGACCAGCTCCTCCGGTGCGTAGCGCTGAGCAATGCCGGAGAGGACCTGTCGGGTCTCGCCACCGACGTCGAGGATCAGCTTGAGGAGCTTGTCCGTCTTCGGCACCCGCTCGGCCGCTTTTACCTCGGCCACGCGCAAATCGGTCTGGAAAAACTGCTCCACGGTCACTTCGGCCGCTCCGGCGGCGTCCGCCGACGCAGAACCCGTTCCTGCTGCACCCGGGGCGGCATAACCGCTTCCCACCTCCGGACCGCCGGCCGTCCCCGCCTTGGCCGCCTCCAGCTTCCTGCGGTTTTCCTCGGCCCGCCGGCGCGCCTCGGCCGTCGAGGCATCGATGACGGCGATTTCCGCTTTAATGTCCAGGCGCGGGAAGAGCGGCTCGCCCTTCATCACACGCGCCCCCACCGGCAGCCGGCCCCATTCGTAGGTGCTCTCCCACGTCAACACCTCGGCCTGCTCGGCGATCCCCAGCTGGCGCCAGATCTTCGGCGGCGTTTTGGTCAGGAAGGGCTGCAGGAGCACCGAAACAATGCGGATGCTCTCGGCCAAATTGTAGAGCACCGTATGCAGCCGCCCGCGCCGCGCCTCGTCCTTGGCCAGCACCCACGGCATCGTCTCGTCGATGTACTTGTTCGTCCGGCCTACCAGGTCCCAGATGCGCTGCAGAGCGGTGGAGAAGTGCATCTGATCCATTTCCCGTTCCACATCGGCCACGACGGCCCGGGCCGTCTGGCGCAGGTCGTCGTCGACGGGTGCCGCCTCACCCGGTTCCGGGATGACGCCGCCGGTATACTTGTCGATCATGCTCACCGTACGGTACACAAGGTTGCCCAAGTCGTTAGCCAGGTCAAAGTTGTGGCGCTGGAGGAAGGCCTCAGGCGTAAAGACGCCGTCCTGGCCGAAGGGAATCTCGCGCAGCAGGAAGTAGCGGATGGCATCGGACCCGTAGCGATCAATCAGAAACTTCGGATCGATGACATTGCCCTTCGACTTGGACATCTTCCCATCGGGCATGAGCAGCCAGCCGTGGCCGAACACCTTCTTCGGTAGCGGCAGGCCCAACGCCATGAGGATGATCGGCCAGTAGATGGTGTGGAAGCGCAGGATGTCTTTGCCGATCAGGTGCACGTCAGCCGGCCAGTAACGCGCAAACTTCTCCCGTTCCTCCGGGTCGTCAGACAGGTACCCGATGGCCGAGATGTAGTTGGTCAGCGCGTCGATCCAGACGTAGATCACGTGCTCGGGATCGCTGGGCACGGGAATGCCCCAGTCGAAGGTCGTGCGCGACACGCACAGGTCCTCCAGCCCCGGCTTCAGGAAGTTGTTGATCATTTCGTTGCGCCGCGATTCGGGCTGGATGAAATCCGGGTTTTCTTCGAGGAACTGGAGAAGACGGTCCTGGTACTTGGACATACGGAAGAAGTAGCACTTCTCCTTCACCAGCTTCACTTCGCGTTCGCAATCCGGGCAGAAGTATCCGTTCTCGCGCTTGGCCTGGCGCTCGGTCCAGAAGGATTCGCACGGCACGCAGTAGTACCCCTCGTACTCGCCGAGGTAGATGTCGCCCTGGTCAAGGAGGCGCTGGAAAATGCGCTGGACCACCTTCTTGTGGCGCGGCTCGGTCGTGCGGATAAAGTCATCGTAGGCGATGTCGAGCTTCGCCCACAGGTCCTTGATCCAGTCCACCAGCGGATCGATAAACTCCAGAGGCTGTTTCCCTTCTTCCGCCGCGCGCCGCTGCAGCTTCTGCCCGTGTTCGTCGGTTCCGGTGAGGTAGAACACGTCATAGCCGCGCAGCCGCTTGTAGCGGGCCATGGCGTCGGCGGCGATGGTCGTGTAGGCGTTGCCGATGTGCAGTTTGTCACTCGGGTAATAGATGGGAGACGTAATGTAAAAGGTGGGTCGCGTTCCCATAACACTCCCTCCTTGGCGCAATGTGATTGCGGGGCAAACGAACAAAACGCCCCTCACCCCGGCATTGGGGCGAGAGGCGATTGGCCTCACGCGGTACCACCCAACTTCCCCGTCCCTTCGCAGGGCACGGGCTCGGTGCGTGCGCCTACCGCGCACGCCTCCC
>PKQU01000206.1 GCA_017577925.1 Bacillota bacterium | reverse complement strand
CGCAAACATGTCTGGTTGCTTTCCGCGTTGACCGTCATGGTGGTGGTGTCGGCCTACCTGCTCTTTGCCCAACCGGCTCCCGAACCTCCGGTGGCCTTTAACGCCGGGGGCGAGCCGAGGGAGACGGATGCACCGGCAGGCAGCGTGACGACGACCGAATCGGGTCCGGACTCCGCAGGCGGCAAAGCCGGCGCGACGAAGGCTCCGTCAAAGGAACAGCCGACCAACGCGCCGAGCGGCCAGCTCAATGCCGGGTCCGACGACTTCTTTGCCAATTACCGCTACATGCGAGAAGAGATGCGCGCCCGCCAGCACGAGGAACTGCTTGAGGTGTTGGCCAGCTCCGAGGCGTCGGCGGAAGCGGTCGCCGAAGCGAAGAAGAAGCTGGATGCCCTCGAGGATGCCGCCAGTGCCGAAATGCAGCTGGAGGAACTGATCAAGGCGGAGGGGTATGCCGATGCCGTCGTCATGCAGCAGAGCGGGCGCGTTAACGTGGTCGTCAAAGCGGCGGAGCTGAAGCCGGATCAAGTACTGGCCATCATCCACCTGGTGAGCAATCATCTGAACATTCCGGGGCGCAACGTTACCGTCAGCTTCAAACCGTGACGGCATTAAGAGGCAGGGGAGCGGTTCAGGGTGCCTCCTGCCTCCTTTTCTTCACTTTTATGAATCTTTTGTTTTTATTCCATATATTTGACGATTTCATTGGTTTACACTATTCTAATGAAAGGTGAATGTTTGGGTGAAAACCATCAAAGCGCAGGAATTCCAATCCAGGACGGGAGGTTGCAGGACAATGCCGAAATTGTCAGAACTCATTCCACCCCTGCCGGGCGAGAAGCCCAACCTGGAGAACTACGAGTAGGCATGCCGCACGTTCACGTGGGAAGGAGCGGAACGGGTGTTCTCGTGGGCCGAGACGGGACGGGTCAACATGGCCTACGAGTGCATCGACCGCCATTGCACCGGCCCGCGCAAGGACAAGGTTGCCCTTTACTATCGCGATTCGACGGGGCGCGACGAGGCGTACACCTACGACGAATTGCGCGTACTGTCGAACAAGTTCGGCAACGTGCTGCGCAAGCTGGGCGTGCGCAAGGGCGATCGCGTGTTCCTTTTTCTGCCGCGCTCCCCGGAGCTGTACGTTAGCCTGCTCGGCATTCTCAAGATCGGCGCCATCGCCGGACCGCTGTTCGAGGCGTTTATGGAGGAGGCTGTGCGTGACCGCCTCAAGGACAGCGAAGCCGTGGCCCTGGTCACCACACCGAAGCTCCTGCCGCGAGTGCCGGTAGGGGATCTCCCGGCGCTGCGGCATATTATCCTTGTCGCCGCTCCCGGGGAGGTGGGTGATGCCCTGGCGGAAGGCCTCTACGACTACCACCGGGAGATGGCTGCGGCGCCGGAGACGCTGGAGATCGAGTGGGTCGACCGCGAGGATGGGATGATCCTCCACTACACCTCGGGGTCCACGGGCAAGCCGAAGGGCGTCCTCCATGTGCACAACGCGATGATCCATCACTACTGGACAGGGCTGTGGGCGCTCGATCTGAAGGAAGACGACGTGTACTGGTGCACGGCGGATCCCGGCTGGGTAACGGGGACATCCTACGGTGTCTTTGCCCCCTGGTTGCATGGTGTGACCAACGTGGTTTGCGGCGGCCGGTTCGACCCCCGCGAATGGTATACCACCCTCGAGAAGTACCGCGTCACCGTGTGGTACAGCGCCCCAACGGCTTTCCGCATGCTGATGGGCGCGGGGGAACGGGTGGCCCGGGAGTACGATCTCTCGTCCCTGCGGCACGTGCTGAGTGCCGGCGAGCCCCTCAATCCCGAAGTGGTGCGGTGGGGCCTGAAGGTGTTCGGTCTCCGCATCCACGACAACTGGTGGATGACGGAGACGGGCGGCATTATCTGTTCCAACTATCGGTGCATGGACATCAAGCCCGGATCCATGGGCAAGCCGTTCCCCGGCGTCCAGGTGGCCATCCTCGACGACGAGGGGCGCGAGCTGCCGCCGTACCGCATCGGCCATTTGGCTATCCGTGTCGGCTGGCCGTCGATGATGCGCAAGATCTGGAACAACGAGGAAAAGTACAAGGAGTATTTCCGGTTCCCCGGCTGGTACCTGTCCGGTGACACCGCGTACAAGGACGAGGACGGGTACATCTGGTTCCAGGGCCGTGCCGACGACGTGATCAACACCTCCGGCGAACGTGTCGGCCCCTTTGAGGTGGAAAGTTGCCTCGTCGAACACCCGGCTGTGGCCGAGGCGGGGGTCATCGGCAAGCCCGATCCGGTACGCGGGGAGGTTATCAAGGCGTTCGTCGTCCTTCGCGCGGGTTACGAACCGACGGAGGCGCTGAAGCAGGAGATTGCCCAGTTCGTGCGCGAGCGCCTGGCGGCCCACGCCATGCCGCGCGAGATCGAGTTCCGCGACCAGCTGCCCAAGACGCGCAGCGGGAAGATCATGCGCCGCGTCCTGAAGGCGTGGGAGTTGGGGTTGCCCACTGGCGATCTGTCGACGTTAGAGGACTGACGTGGTGCGGATGACCATTTGTGCCAGCGGCCGAGCTCTATGGTATAATACAGGAAGTTTCGATCCGGGAAGAGGAGTGGAGAGCCCATGCGGATGCACGAGTTGCGCGAATTGATCCGTTTGGTTGATCAAAGCTCCATCGTCGAGTTTGAGTGGGAGTTTGAAGGGGCCAAGGTGACGATTCGCAAGGGAGGAGGTGTCCCGGCGACCAACGGTGCGGCCGCTGCCGTTTCGAACGAACCCGCTGTCCCCCACGTG
>PKQU01000205.1 GCA_017577925.1 Bacillota bacterium | reverse complement strand
TGATGACCTACGGCCAGACGCGCATCTTCTACGCCATGTCGCGTGACGGCCTGCTGCCAACGGTGTTTGCCCGCGTGCACGAGCGGTACAAGACGCCCTACCTCGGCACCTGGGTCACCGGGATGGTAGCCGCCACGCTGGCCGGCTTCATTCCGCTGGGCCGGCTGGCCGAGCTCGTCAACATGGGCACGCTGACCGCCTTCGTGCTCATCCAGATCGGCGTCCTCGTCATGCGCTACAAGCAGCCCAACCTGCCGCGCGGATTCCGCGTTCCCGGCGTGCCGATCACGCCCATCCTCGGCTCCCTGGTGGCCCTCTTCCTGATGTTCAACCTACCGCCGGTCACCTGGACGGCCTTCTTCATCTGGCTCGGCGTCGGCCTCGCCGTCTACTTCCTCTACGGCTACCGGAACAGCAAGCTGGCACAATCCGCCGCGTACGAGCGGCAGAGCGCGTGATCGCCGGGCTGCCTCGTAGCCGGCAACGCGATGGGGACCACACCCCAAAAGGACTGCCATTCGTCCCGGAAAAGGCAGGTGGAACCGCCCGCGGGGGCATCGCTCCCCGGGCGGTTTTTGTTGTGCCCCGGCATCCGAACAATTACGCGTTGGTCTTGACGCGGAGCCCCTCGATCAACACCTGGGCCACTTCCGGGCGTGTAAACTCCGGCGGGAGCGGCTTGCCCTCGCGCAGCATCTGCCGCACCTTCGTCCCGGACAGCTTGACATGATCCGCCTCCCCGTGGGGGCAGGTCTTGGCCGACACCATCTGCCCACAGCGGCGGCAATAGTAGGTGTGCTCGAAGAAGAGGGGAGTGATGCCGATGTCCTCCGGCGGGAAGCGGTCAAAGATGCGCTGGGCGTCGTACGTGCCATAGTAGTTGCCCACGCCGGCATGGTCGCGCCCGACGATAAAGTGGGTGCAACCATAATTCTTGCGCACAATGGCGTGAAACACCGCTTCCCGCGGCCCGGCATAGCGCATGGCGCCGGGATAGGTCCCGAGAATGACGCGCGTTTTCGGATAGTAGTGCGCCAGGAGCACTTCATAGCTTTTCATCCGCACATCGGCCGGGATATCGTCGGACTTGGTCTCGCCGACAAGGGGGTGCAAGAACAGGCCGTCCACGATTTCCAGGGCGACCTTTTGGATGTACTCGTGGGCCCGGTGCACCGGGTTCCGCGTCTGGAACCCCACAACGGTTTTCCATCCGCGTTCGACAAACAGGCGGCGCGCCTGGGCCGGCGTAAAGGTGTACTGCGGAAAGGGCGAGGGCGGCAAGCGGAAGACCCACACGGGGCCGCCGATGTACACGTCCGGACGCGCATACAGCTTTTTCACACCGGGATGGGCCACCTCATCCGTCAGGTAGACGGCCCTAGCTTCCCGTTCTTTGTCTGGTACAAAGCAATCGTCGACGCGCACAACGGCGTAGATCGTGCCGTTTTGCCCGAGGGCAAGGAACTCGCCGTGTCCGACCCGGCTGGCCACATCGCGGGGAACGGGCAGGGTGATGGGAATCGTCCACACTGTGCCGTTGGCGAGTCGCATGCGCTCCAGTACGCTCTCGTAATCGTCGCGTCCCAGGAACCCGTCAAGGGGAGAGAAGGCGCCGTAGGCCAGGCACGTCAAATCGGCCATGGTCCAGCCGTCCACCTCGACATACGGCAGTTCCTCGGGAGCGGCGGGAAGGTCTTCCCGTCGAAAGTAGCGCTCAACCAAGCGCTTCCCATGTGGCACAATCGGTTCGTACACCATTGGGACATCGACACCTCCGAATGTGTGATGCAGGACACGTCCTTTTGGCCATCACCCCGGTGTGCTCTCCGTGGCCAACGCGCGTTTCGCCGCATGTCGGTGCTTGTGCAACGTATAGCCAAACGCGGAAATGAGCGCTGTCCACAGCGCGCCGTACACCCACATCTTGGCCGTCTCGGGCACCTCCAACGCGATCAGCAGCGTGCGCATGTTCGTCAGCAGAATAACCCCGCCAACCAGGACCCCCAACACATGGGACGGCATCACCCTCACCAGCCAGGCGGCAATGGGAGCGGCGATGATCCCGCCGAGGACCAGCGCGCCGACCCAGAGCCAATGAACGGGTTCGAAGCCCATGGACAGGGCAAACCCCACCGTGGCCGACAGGGCAATGGCAAACTCGCTGGTATCAACGGAGCCGATCACCCGACGCGGTTCCAGGTCGCGACGCATCATCAGCGCTGGTGTGGTGATCGGCCCCCAACCGCCGCCCCCCACCGCATCGGCAAAGCCGGCAAACAGCCCCAAGGGAGCGAGGAACCGCCGCGGCACGCGACCGCGTTTCGGTCGGAACCCCGGCCGGGCCACAAGAAAGCGGAGCAGAATGTACGCACCCAGCGCCAACAGAAAGGCCGAAACAAACGGCTTGATCGTCTCACCGGACACGCTGGCCAAAAAATAGGCCCCACCAAACGCGCCAATGGAACCGGGGAGAACAAGCGTGCGGACCACGTGACGGTCGATGTTGCCAAACCGCCAATGGGACAGACCAGAAGCCGCCGTTGTGACCACCTCGGCCAGATGCACCGAAGCGGAGGCGGCAGCCGGACTCAAGCCAAACAAGAGGAGCAGCGATGTTGACGTGACGCCATACGCCATGCCCAACGCCCCGTCCACCAGCTGCGCCAGCAGTCCAATCAACGCCAACACAATCAGCTTCTGCACGGTACACCCTCCCCGTCGTCAACCTACGTCGTGTGCAGGCCGCACTCCGTCTTGTTGAAACCGGCCCACCGTCCGGCGCGGAAATCCTCGCCCGGCTTTA
>PKQU01000204.1 GCA_017577925.1 Bacillota bacterium | reverse complement strand
CCCCCTGTACGGCCTCTTCTGGCGGGGGGGGGGGCTGCTCTTGTGGGATTTGGCGCGGGGCGTCCCCCCGCAAAAGGGGTTTTCCCCCCGCCGTAACCGCATCGTCAGCGGCCTGTCCCACGGGGTGGTCGTGGTGGAGGCGGGCGAAAAGAGCGGTTCCCTCATCACGGCCGACCTGGCCCTCGAGCAGGGGCGGGAGGTGTTTGCCGTGCCCGGCCCAATCTTTTCCCCCGAAAGCCGCGGGCCGCATCGGCTCATCCAGCAGGGAGCCAAGCTGGTGACGGGCATCGAGGACGTGCTGGCGGAGCTGGAGGGTATGGCGGGTGGCGGCGCACAAGCCGCCCTCGCTGCAGAAGAGGGCCGAACCGGGCGCGCGAACACCGGCGGGTTACCGGCCGATGGGACGGAGCCCACTCCGGCTTCCCTTTCCCCCGAGGAGCAGGCCGTGTGGCCGCACCTTGCCCGCGGACCGGTGCACGTGGATGACCTCGTCGCCGCTACCGGCCTGTCGCCGGGCAGGCTGCAGATGGCCCTTCTGGCCCTCGAGCTCCGGGGGTGGGCGCTCAAGCTGCCCGGCGGGCTGTACACAGCCCAGAAGCCCGTTCCCCGCTGCGAGGAGAAAAGGTTTGCAGAGGGACAGGGTGATTGATAATATGCTGTAGGGAGACAACGGTATTGACCGAGTTGGGTGTGCGAAAGGGGGAGGTCTCTTGGCCAAAGCGCTGGTCATCGTCGAGTCGCCCGCCAAGGCCAAGACGATCGGCAAGTACCTCGGCCGCGGCTACATCGTCAAGGCGTCGATGGGCCACGTGCGGGACTTGCCGAAAAGCCAGATGGGGGTCGACATCGAGAAGGGGTTTGAACCCAAATACATCACCATCCGTGGGAAAGGCAATATCCTGAAGGAGCTGCGTGAAGCGACGAAAAAGGTGAAGCAGGTGTTCCTGGCGGCCGACCCCGACCGCGAGGGGGAGGCCATCGCCTGGCACCTGATGACCATTCTCGAACTGGATCCGGCATCCCCGTGCCGCGTGGTGTTCAACGAGATCACGAAAAACGCGGTCCGCGAGGCCTTTGCCCACCCGCGGCCGATCAACATGGACCTCGTCAATGCCCAGCAGGCGCGCCGCATTCTCGACCGCCTGGTGGGATACAAGATCAGTCCGCTCCTTTGGAAAAAGGTGAAAAAGGGTCTCAGCGCCGGGCGCGTGCAGTCCGTCGCCGTCAAGCTGATCATCGACCGGGAAAAGGAGATCCGCAATTTCGTCCCGGAAGAGTACTGGACGGTGACGGCTCATCTGTTGGCCGACGGCACGCCCTTTGAGGCGCGTTTTTATGGCTTTGGGGCGGAGAAGGCCGAGCTGAAGAACGAGGATGAGGTGAAGGCCCTGCTGGAGCGGCTGGAAGGGAAACCCTTCGTCGTGCGCGAGGTAACGGAGCGGCAGCGTCGGCGCCATCCCGTTCCGCCGTTCACCACCAGCACGCTCCAGCAGGAGGCGGCGCGCAAGCTGGGCTTCCGCGCGACGAAAACGATGATGCTGGCCCAGCAGCTCTATGAGGGGGTCGAACTGGGAGCGGAAGGGGCCGTCGGCTTGATCACCTACATGCGCACCGACTCGACGCGCGTTTCCACCGTCGCGCAAGAAGAGGCCCGCTCGTATATCACCCAGACCTTCGGCCAGGACTACCTGCCCGAGGCACCGCGCACCTTTGCCAAGCAGGAGAAGGCCCAGGATGCGCACGAGGCGATCCGCCCGACGTCGGTGTTTCGCGAACCGGAACGGGTCAAGCCCTACCTCACCCGTGACCAGTATCGGCTGTACAAGCTGATCTGGGAGCGCTTTGTGGCCAGCCAGATGGCCTCCGCCGTTCTGGACACGATGACCGTCGACATCGACGCCGGCGGGGCTATCTTCCGCGCGACGGGTTCGGTGGTCCGCTTCCCCGGGTTCATGAAGCTGTACGTGGAGGGGACGGATGACGAAAAGAGCGAGGAGGACCGTCTCCTGCCGCCGATGCGCCCGGGCCAGACCGTGGCCGTGGCCTCGATTGAGCCCAAACAGCACTTCACCCAGCCCCCGCCGCGGTACACCGAGGCGCGCCTGGTGAAGACCATGGAAGAGCTGGGCATCGGCCGGCCCAGTACCTATGCGCCGACGTTGGAGACGATCCAGAAGCGCGGGTACGTGCGGCTGGAGAACAAGCGCTTTGTGCCGACGGAATTGGGCGAAGTGGTCATTGCGCTCATGGAGGAGTTTTTCCCGGAGATCGTCGATGTTCAGTTTACGGCCAAGATGGAGGAGGCCCTGGACCGCATCGAAGAGGGCCGCGTCCCGTGGACCCGCGTGCTCGAGGAGTTCTACGAGGGATTCTCCAAGCAGCTGGCGGAAGCGGAGGAAAAGATGGAACGGGTGGAGCTGGCCGACGAGGTGTCGGACGAGACGTGCCCCAAGTGCGGTCGGCCCCTCGTCTACAAGATGGGCCGCTTCGGCCGTTTCCTGGCGTGCTCGGGGTTTCCAGAATGCCGGTTCACCAAGCCGATCGTGAAGAGCACCGGGGCGCGGTGCCCGACATGCGGCGGCGAACTGGTCGAACGGCGCTCTAAACGCGGCCGCGTGTTTTACGGTTGCGCGCGGTATCCCGAATGCGAGTTCGTCTCCTGGGACCGACCGGTTGCCCAGTCCTGCCCGGCGTGCGGCGGGCTGCTCGTGGAAAAGGGCGGCCGGAAACAGGAGCGCGTGATCGCGTGTGTCCGGTGCGACTACCGGCGGAAGGAGTCCGAAGCGGTTGACCACCCGGGCGAAGAAGAGACGA
>PKQU01000203.1 GCA_017577925.1 Bacillota bacterium | reverse complement strand
CAAAGCGGAAACGGGATCGGCCGCCCGGCTCATCGCTATGCCGGATGGGACCGAGCCGTTCCCGATGCGGCGAAGCCGACAGGTGGGCGCCGGCCTGTCGGTTTTTGTTTTGGCCATCGCGGGAACGGGCGGGGATGAGGGGCGAGGAGGGCATCCAGCAACGCCAGGTTGGCCGCCTCGTTGCGGCGGATGGCGTGCAGGTCGTCGCGGGTGGGAAAGGGGTGGCCGGGTGGCAGCACCCATTCGCCGCCGATGTCGGCGCCGATGATGCGGGCGTGTTGCCGGAAGCACGCGATCCACGCCAGCAGGTCGGCGAGGGTGAGGGTGCCGTGATCCCAGTTGGTGGCGGCGGCCTCCGGCGTAAGCACGTCTTTGTCCACGGAGAGGTAGACATCGAAGGTGGGCAGGACGCTGCGCAACCACGTCGCGGCGTTGGCCGGCGGGCGGCGCAGCGGAATCCAGACGAGGCGGGGATGCCGTTCGTGGGGAAGCGGTTGGTGCTCCGGCGCGCCGATCCACAGGACACACGCCACCCATGGCAGTTTGAGCGCGTGACGGACCCAGTTGCCACACGTGACGATCCCGTCTTCGTCGGACGCGCAGTCGCTGTGATGGTCAAAGAGGACCACCGTCAGTGGAAAGCGCAAGGCGCGCAGCCGGGCATAGGTCACGTAGTGGTAGTCCCCCGCCCCCCAAAAGAGGAGGGGGGTGCGGACGCGGGCCAGGGCCGCCTCCAGGGCGGCGAGGGTTTCCGGTGCGGCGTAAAACTTGCTTCCGGTTCGGGCCGCGATGTCCAACCATTCATGCGGCAGGGAGCGCAAGCGGTGCTGCCACGTGAGCGTATTGCCCAGGTCGAGGACCGCAAAGCGTTTCCTCATGCGCATCCCCCCGATTGGCTGCGGTTATCCGACGCCCGAGCCGGCGCGGCAAGCGAGGCGCGTGTCGGTGAGGGCTAGCGCGGATTTCGGTTCATCCGCTTTTTCAGTGCGAATCCTACCCCCATGGTCGTCAGTGCGCCGACGAGGGCAACGAGGACGCCGACCGGGCTACGGGCGGCGATGGCCGCGCTTATGCCGAGCAACCAGGCGGCCGTAACGAGGGCAAACACCAGGGCCAGCGGTTTGTGCATGGGGACCTCCCTTATGCCTGGCGGCCGTTGCGCACGGTATAGGCGATCTCGTCGGCCGCCGGGTGTTGACGTGCATGGACGATGCGGACATAGGTTTCAACGTCGTACGGCACGCGCCGCAACGTGCAGGCAAGCCGCTGTCCATCGGCTTCCACCAGCGCATATGAGGCGCGGGAATCTCCATCAAAGGGCAATCCCACGCTGCCCGGGTTGATCACCGGCTTGCCCGCCACCATCCGGACGACGGCATGGTGGATGTGCCCATAGGCGTAGAGCGCTGCGTCTGGCTCGGCTTGCCGAAATCGCGTGTCCAGCAGGGCCGTGGGCGCGTCGGCGGGTACGATGTCCCACAGGTTTTGGGGTGTGGCGTGGAACAGAAAGGCCGACAGGTTGTCCGTCAAGGGTACGGTTTTCCGCTCCGGCAGGTCATTCAAAAAATGCTTCGTTCCTTCTTCAAGATTATACCATGTCCACTCCAGTACGGACCGCCATTCCGCTTCCTGCTCGGCGCTGAGCGACAGGCCAAGGGGAGAGCCGGCGACCAGCCATTCGTCGGTGTTTCCCTTAATCACGGTCGTCGGGTAGGACAGGGCCTGCAGGCGGGCAAGCACCTCCTGGGGCATGGCTCCTTTGAAGAACAGGTCTCCCAATATCCAGATCTGGTTGACGCGGTGCCGCTCGATGTCCTCCAGCACGGCGTCGAGGGCCACCGCATTGCCGTGGATGTCGGAGAGGACGGCGATCCGCAACACGCTTCACCCCTTTTCCCTTTTTTCTTTATCGTACCGCAAAGGCGGGGCGCGGCACGATCCCTCTTGCCGCACGGAGATGATAATGATAATATTTATCAACAGAAAGACCCGTGAAGAGGGATGCTCGTTCTTTCCCGACGCGGTGGGAGGGAGAAGGAGGGGAATGCGATGACGGTTCTCGTGGTCGGGGCCGACCGCCTGGGCAACATCGAGTCCTTTTTCCGAAACCGTGGTTATGAGGAAATCGTGCACGTGACCGGTCGAAAAGCGTTGGACACGGCGGTCCACATCCCGTCGCATGTGCATATGGTGGTGGTGTTCACCGATTTCGTCAACCACAATTTGGCGCGGGTGATCAAGGCGAAGGCCAAGGAGCGCAACATTCGGGTCATTTTCTCGAAGCGCTCGTGCTCGGCCTTGGCCAAAGCCTTACGGTTGGCGTGACGGCGGCGGGTTTTGGCGATTGACAACGGGAACAGCCCAAGGATAATATGAAAATGAGAATTACTATCATTTTGGGTGTGGGAATCGGCACCATACGTGACAGCTCGCCGCTCCCCGATTTGTGGTGATGGCTCAACCTTGGACGACCGACGGTGAGGCTTCATGCTGTACACGGTGAACGGGTACAGAACCATCTACACGGTGGTGAACAATGAACGAATCGTGGGCGGTGCCGTGGAGGTTGACGAGTTGCGCCTGCGCGGCGGTGAGCGGTTTCGTAACGTGGTGATCACGTCCATCGAGGCGGGGGAGAACGGGACGTATATGGTCGGCTTTGTCACCGAAGACGGCCGGCGCTACATCGCGCACACGTCTGACATTAGCCTGATGGTGCAGCCGACGCACAAGCGGGTCAAAGACCTGCGCAACCCGGTGGCCCGCGAGGAGCTGTTGAAGCAGCGGCTGACCTACCTGCGTCGCGTCCTCGAGGTGAACGAGGGGAACGATT
>PKQU01000202.1 GCA_017577925.1 Bacillota bacterium | reverse complement strand
AAGGACTCCACGCTGTCCCTTCGCCGGTGGAGCGTCTGCACGGCATTGGCCATGGCATCGGTCAGCGCGCCCGCCGCGCCGAGCAGGTTCTCCACTTCCCGGGTGGTCAGGGTGGAAAAATCGATGCCCACGTCACGGCCGATGCCGACCACGACAAATTTGTCGGCATAGGTCGGCGCGTCGGGGACCCGCTCGTCGCGCTCGGAAAAGTCCATCTCGTAATGCGGATCAAACACCAGGGTGGGGACGCCCAGCTTCATCAGTTCTTCCAGCATCACGCGCAGCCCGAAGGATTTGCCCGATCCCGACCCGCCGAAGATGCCGATATGGGGGTACTGCTGCATGGCGCGGATGTCGAAAATGAAGGGTACACCATTTTGGGGAATGACCCGCCCCCCTTCCCCCAGCACGAACAAATCGCGCAGCTCGGGCTCCAGCGTGGCAGCAAGGGGCTCCGTGCTACGGATAACGCCGAGAACCATGCCCGACGCCGGATCCGCCTTGACGAGCATGTCCCGCACCTCAGAAAAGGCCGGCTCGCGCACGCGGACACCGGTGCGGATGGGCTGCACCGCTTCCTCAAACAGGCGCACTTTGGCCAGGTTCACTTCGTCGGCACCGATGTCGTAGCCGATCGTCTTCAGGGCTTCCAGCACTTCTTCATCCACCAGCGCCTTGTCAAACCCCATCGGAATGGAACGGTTGTAGGCGTACGTTTCCACAACCTCGCCCTTGGGATAGCCGAGGTCGGGATCCTCGATCACCAGGATTTCGTTGATGCGAAACTTGCGGTCCTTTGCCGCAACGAACACCTGCTGCTGCGTCGTCACCCCGACGACGTGCATGCCGTTCCCTCCTCCCGCGAAGGCTCCGCCATCCTTTCCGGAGGCCCGTCTCCCTCAATAGGGCCGCTCGCGCCGCTTGGGCGAAAGTACGAGCCGTTTCACCGCCGGGTCCAGGTATTGGTCAACAAGGGCCTCCACCAACTTGTCCGTAATACGCACATCGCGGTCCACGATGTCCAGCCACAGGGGAATGCCACGCCCCTCCGAAGGGGTGAGGGTCATCACCAGGCGCACCGCGTCGGGGGCGGCGTGACGCTGCTCAAGGAGCAAATCGATGCCAATGCACTGCGGGTGATGGGACGTGCGGGCGAACACGGTGCGAAAACCTTGCTTGCGCCCCAGGTTGTCCACCCAAAAGCACTCGCCCGGCTCCAGCACGCCATAAAGCACTTCGCGGTCGGTCCGCCCGAGGGCCTGACCCCCTACGCACGTGCGCGCCACATCCGTCGTGCCGATCTCTTCGCTGACCCCGATGAGGAGCACATCCCGTTCGAGAACGGCTTCCTTTAAGGCCGCCCACGCATCGGGGGCGTCAAGGTGGTAGTGAAACAGCGAGCCGTCCATCAGCACCGCGCGCGGCCGGTCGGCTTCGACCGCCTTCCGCGCCACCGACAGTTCCAGCTCGGCCAACACGCGGCTGCGCCAGCGCCCCTCATCCTTGGACCACAGGTCCCCCTCCTCCAGCAGCGGCGTGCGCACGTCTGCCTCCCAATGCTGGGCGCCGTGGGAACTCTTGGCCAAGGCCTGAAAGCACACCAGCGTATGCGGCGGCGTGCCCCCGGTGCTGTTGACCGATCCATCGACCGCCACCAGGGGGCGTCCTTGTGTCCACTCCGCCAACGCGGAGGAGGAAAATGGCGAAAGACGTCGAATATCGCCGTATGTTGTTGTCACCTTTTGTCGAATTTTGTCCCTGTCGTCGCGCCGCCGGTACCGCTGGCTCAACCGTTCGCCAACGTCGCGCAACCGTTCAATCAAATCCTGCGAAACGTGCCACAAAAATCTTCCTAACCTCCCAGAATTCTTTGTGCGTTGTCCGTCCATTCTCTTATAATCATACTAAAAAAACCCGCCAGTAGGCGGTAATTGAGCAGAACAGCCATTGACTTGCATGGCAATGGCTGGTATGCTAAAACCAGACAAACGTCGAATTTTGACGAGAAAACCGCGAAGGGAGATGGAGGAGCATGATGAAGTCCACCGGTATTGTGCGCAAAGTCGACGAGCTCGGGCGTGTCGTGATCCCGATTGAGCTGCGCCGCACGCTGGGCATCGGGGAAAAGGATGCGCTCGAGATCTATGTCGACGGGGAGCGGATTATCCTCAAAAAATATGAGCCGGCATGCATTTTCTGTGGGAACGCCGACAACGTCACCCACTACAAAGGCAAAGTGATTTGCCGGCCTTGTGCGGAAGAAATGTACGCCGCGGTCGCCAAGTAAGAACAGCGGCGAGGGAACGGTTGCGTGCACGTGCGCAATCCAGAAGGCGGTAAATCAGCAGGAATGGTCACACCAACCCTTCGGACGACGTGAACGGGCCTCATTCATCGCATGGATTCCGTCGCCGAAGGCTCTTTTTTTTTGTTGGAAGTCGCCTTATTCCTCAAGGAGCGCAGCATACACCTCGCGTTTTGACACGCCGCGATCGCGAGCCACGGCCTTCATCGCTTCCTTCCGTGAAAAGCCCCTCGCCTCGTATGCCGCCACATGGTCGGCCACCGACAGTCCTTCCCACCACACGTCCTCCGGTGCCGCTTCGCCTTCTTCGCCCGCTCCCTCGACCACCAGCGTGCATTCGCCGCGGATCCCTTCCGCCCGCACCAGGGCCAGGATTTCGGTGAGTGATCCGCGCACAATCTCTTCGTGCACCTTGGTCAGCTCCCGTGCCAAGACCGCACGGCGATCACCCAGGACGTCGAGAAGGGCTTCCAGGGTCTCGGCCAGGCGGTGTGGCGCCTCGTAAAACAGCAGCGTGTCCGTGGCCCCTTTCAGGCGGTCCA
>PKQU01000038.1 GCA_017577925.1 Bacillota bacterium | reverse complement strand
CGCTCGAGTCGCGCGATGTTCTCGTCATCAAACTCGCCGCCCGGCAGCGAGAAGCAGTCGGCCCCCATCTCGCCCGACCCCTGCACGCCGGAATGGCCGCGGATGGGCATCACGCCGCATTTCTCCCGGCCGATGAAGCCGCGCAGGATGGCCAGGTTGACCACCTGGGTGACGTTGTCCGTTCCGAAGCGGTGCTGAGTGAGGCCCATCGACCACACGAAGACACCCGTCTTGGCCTTGGCCAGGATCTCGGCGAACTCGCGCATCCGCTCCCGCGGCAAGCCGGCTTCCTTTTCGAGGGTCTCCCAATCGTAGCGCTGGACATGGGCCTTGAGGGCTTCGAACCCGTTCACGTGCTCGCGGATGAACGCGTGATCAATGGCCGAACCCGGCTGGCGCTCTTCCATCTCGAACCAGTGCTTCATCACGCCGGTCATAAAGGCGATGTCGCCGCCGATGTTCACTTGGTAGAAATCATCGGCCAACTTGGTGCCGAACAGGGCGCTGTCGGGAATGGACGGGATCCAGTACCGCTCCATCGATGGCTCGCGGTACGGGTTGACGACGAGGATCTTGGTGCCCTGGCGCTTGGCCGCGTACAGGTACTTGGTCGACACCGGCTGGTTGGCCGCCGGCACCGAGCCCCAGAACACAAGCACGTCGGTGCCAATCCAGTCCTTGTAGCTGCAGCTGGAGGCCCCGATGCCAAGGGTGCGCTTGAGGGCCGTTTTCGAGGGCGAATGGCAAATGCGCGAGGCGTTGTCGATGTTGTTCGTCCCCAAGAAGCGGGCCACCTTGGCCGCCACATAATACGTCTCGTTGGTGATGCCCCGCGCCGTCAGATAGAAGGCGGCCTGCCGCGGGTCAATCTGGCGAAACTTCTCCGCGATCCGGTTGAGGGCCTCGTCCCACGAAATGCGGCGGAACCGCCGCTCGCCCTTCTCGCGGATCAGCGGGTACGGGATACGCCCCAGCTTGCGCAGCGCGGTGCTGTCCAGCCGGCGCAGCTCGTCGATGTCCTGGAACAGCACCTTGTCGGGGATGGGCGGCTGCGTGTTGAGGCGCAACACGTTGAGGCGCGTCGTGCACAGATGCGGGCCCTTCAAGGTTTGGTCGCGCAACCCGGACACCCCGAGGGCGCACCCGTCACACACCCCTTGGGTCAGGATACGCCAGGCGTAGCGCAGGTTGTCGCGGTTTTCCCACAGCGTTTTCAGCACCGCCCAATTGTGGTGCGGCTTTTGCTCGCCAAAGCCAAAGGGTTTCCAGCTCACCCACAGCGACGGATCCGGCAACTTGGGCAGGGAAATCGGCCCCGTGTGTTTCGTTTTGCCCATCGGTTGCTCCTCCTCCCTTTGCTCGCTTATCCGCCGATCTGCGACATGCGCCGCCATGTCGGCACGCGCTCGTCCTCCAGCACCTCGCCGGCACGGGCCATCTCGTGCTTTTCCGGCTTGAGGGCCAGGGCCCGAAAGAACAGCGCGCGCAGCTTCTCCTCGTCATCTATGCAGTCGCGTACGCGCAGTTCCTCCACCCAGTACAGGCACGGTTTCAGGTACCCGTCGGCGGTCAGGCGCAGACGGTTACACCCGGCGCAGAAGTGATCGCTCACCGGATGGATCAGCCCCACGGTGCCCGGCGCACCGCGTACCCGGTACACCTCCGCCGGCCCGTTGCCCACAACGGCGCCCTCCGCCGGTTCCAGCGGGAGACCGGCCGCCTCCGCGCGTGCCAGCACGTCGGTCAGCGGCACGTATCCCTTCTTCCACTCCTCGTGGTGGCCAATGGGCATGTATTCGATGAACCGCACATGAAGCGGACGCTCCAGCGTCAGACGGATGAAGTCCTCGATTTCGTCTTCGTTCACCCCCTTGATCAGCACGCAGTTGATCTTCACCGGCGAAAACCCCACGTTCAGCGCCTGCTCGATTCCCGCTAGCACCTGCTCCAGTCCGTCGCGGCGGGTGATGCGGCGAAACCGGTCGGGTTTCAGCGAATCGAGGCTGACGTTCACCCGACGCACGCCCGCGCGGCGTAGCGCTTCGGCCTGCTCGGCCAGGAAAATTCCATTCGTGGTCAGGGCGATGTCCTCAATGCCGGGAATGGCGGCAAGCCGGGCCACCAGGTCGGCAAGGCCGGGCCGCACGAGGGGCTCGCCTCCCGTGATGCGCAGCTTGCGCACGCCAAGCTGGGCCGCCACACGAACAACGGCGACGATCTCGTCATCCGTCAGCACTTCGCGTGGGGGAAGAAACGTCATGTCTTCGGGCATGCAGTAGATACAGCGCAGGGTGCAGCGGTCGGTCACGGAAATGCGCAGGTAATCGTGGCGCCGGCCAAAGCGATCCACCAGAGCGGTCAATGGTTTGCGCCTCCTTTGTTCACGCACACGAAGGACCTTTCACCGGATGGCGCGACGCGCTTAAACGCAAAAAATCGCCGTGAATCGGCCTTTGGTCACAAAGGCGATGTCACGGCGGTTAGCCTTTAGCAGGATCGCTACCAAGTGCCAACCCGCGTTTGCCCTCGGTTTGCGTGCGAAACTTCGCTTCGATGTCTTGGTCGAACACGAAGATGGACATGGCCCAATCCTTTTCGATGTTGATGTCCACGAACAAGTCGACAAACTTGGCCCCCACCAGCTCTTCCATTTCCCGCGGCGGGTATTTCCGGTAGAGGTCTTTCACCATTTCCGTGCGGGCCGCGCGCAACGCCTGGCGACCCTCGTCCGTTCGGGCCATAAATTTCTCAATGGGGGTAAGGTTCCCTTCCATCTCACAGATGGCCCAATTTTTGCAAAACGTGGTCGTGATCTTGGCCGGGCCCTTGCCCATGTACTTCTTGCGGAAGGCTCGCACCAGATTGCTGAATTCGGCTTCGTACTTGTTCATCGTTCTCGCGCCCCCGCCGGTCCATCAGTGCAGGGGTGATGGGTTTCTTCCTGCAGTATACCATGGGGGGAAAGGTTCGACAACGAATACCAGCCCGCCCGCGTGCCTTCAGGACGACATGGATTGCGTAATCGAGGCACCTGTCACCTGCTGCTGCGCGCGCAAGGCCTTGATGTCGGCGCGAATCCAGAGGGACACCGCCAGGGCAACGGCGAACAGGGCGGCGAAGATGGCCAACGTGCCGGCGTAGCTCTTCGTGGCATCGTAGACACTGGACACCAAGATGGGACCAACGACGCCGGCCATGGCCCACGCCGTGAGCAGGTAGCCGTGAATCGCCCCGAGCTCCTTGGTGCCGAACAGGTCGCCGATGTAGGCCGGGAGCGTGGCAAACCCGCCGCCGTAGCAGGTCATGATGGCAAAGACGAGCACCTGGAAGAGGAGCGCCTCGTGGGCATTGGGCAAGAGCAGGAAGGCGCCAATCTGCAGGAGAAAGAAGGCCGTGAACACGTTGGGGCGCCCGATGTAGTCGGACAGCGACGCCCAGCCGATGCGCCCGATGCCGTTAAACAGCCCCATGATCCCCACCATGGACGCCGCGGCGATCGGCGACAGCCCGGCGATTTCCTGGCCCATCGGCGAGGCCACGGAGATGATGGCAATGCCGCAGGTGACGTTGATGAACAGCATGACCCACAGGAACCAGAAGCGGCGCGTCTTGATCGCTTCATTGGCCGTCAGTTGGGCCAGGTCGACGGGCAGGCGTTGGCCCGAACCTCCCGCTTGAACCGCAAAGCGCGGCGGCATCCAATCCGGAGGCGGCGGCGTGAGCACCTGCGCCGCGCCCAGCATCACCGCAAAGTACACCGCGCCAAGCAGGCCGAAGGTGGCGGCAATGCCCACCCGCTCGATCAGCACGGCGGCGGCAGGCCCGCTCACCAGCGAGGCAAACCCAAACCCCATGATGGCCAGCCCGGTGGCCAGCCCACGCCGGTCGGGAAACCACTTGACCAGCGTCGACACCGGGGTAATGTACCCGATGCCCAGCCCAATGCCGCCGATCAGGCCGTAAAACAGGTACAGCAGCCATAAGGACTCCAAGAGAACCGCCAAGCCGGAACCGGCCACCCCCACCCCGAAAAAGATGGCGGCCAGCGTCCCGGATTTCCGCGGGCCGTGGCGTTCGACAAAGCGCCCCATGAACGCCGCCGACATTCCCAACGCAAAAATGGCAATGCTGAAGGCCAAGGAAACCTCTTTTTGGCTCCAGCCAAATTGCGCCATGAGCGGCTTGGTGAACACGCTCCAGGCATAGGCCGAGCCGATCATCAAATGAAAGGCAACGGCGGCGGCGGCAATCTGCCAGCGGCCTTGTGCGGCGCGCACCATACGAGGGACATCTTTTGAAATCGGTTTCCGTACGGAAAAAAGAAAACGTCGCAATGTCGTTTTTGCGCGCGTTCGGCAAGAAACGACCGTTGCGACGTTACGGCACCAAACAGGGGCGCTGTTGGCGCGCAACCTCGCCATCATCCGTTCCGGGTGCCCCGCTGACCGTCCGGCAGGAGCGCTGCCTCGTATCAGCGAAACGCCCGGCAAACCGTTCGCCCCCATTATAAAAAATTGTTCACGAAGTTGTCAATTTTTCTCGGGAAACCGGAGGCCAATCCCCGCACACCACCACGTCCACCAGCTGTCCCGCCTCCACCGCCGTGCCGCCTTTGATCCGCACCAAGGCGTTGGCCCCCACCAGCGAGCCGATCATCCCCGACGACTGCCCTTTGGCCAACTCGACGACGAGCTCGCCACCGGCTTCGTGCAGGCGCGCGCGCAGGAAACGGTCCGGCTTGATCGGCGCGGCATTGTAGGGGCTGACGAGGCGCGCCTGCACCGTGCGCGGGAGCGGATGGGCCCATCCGGCCAGACGGCGCACCCCCGGGAGGACGAACAGCTGGCAGTTGACGTATGCCGACGCGGGATTGCCAGAGATGCCGAAAAAGGGTTTTCCGTCCCGCACGGCATAGCGCACCGGCTGACCGGGGCGGGCGAGCACCTTCCAAAACCGCGTGATGGCCCCCAACCGTTCATAGAGCTCCGGAATCAGGTCGTAGTCACCCACCGACACGCCGCCGGTCGTCACCAGAGCGTCCAATTCCTCGAGGTACGGCTCCACAGCCGCCTGCATGGCCTCGACGGAATCGCCGACGGCCGCGAGCAGCCTGGGCACGCCCCCCGCGGCGCGAATGAGGCTGGCCACCATGTAGCTGTTGGAGTTGCGGATTTTCCCCGGGGCAAGGGGCTGGTTCACGTCCACCAATTCCGACCCCGTGGCCAAAATCCCGACCACCGGCCGGCGGTACACCGCCACCTCGGCTACACCAAAGGTGGCCAGAACCGCCGCCTCCGCCGCGCCGATGCGCACGCCCGGCCGCAGGACGCAGCTTCCTCTGGCGATGTCCTCCCCTTTGCGGGCGATGTTGTCTCCGGGCGCGGCCGGCACGCGGACGTGGACCGTGGCCACATTCTGGGCAAATCCCTCCTTCGTGTGCTCAAACCGGACCACAGCGTCGGCTCCCTCGGGAATCATCGACCCGGTCATGACGCGGATCGCTTCGCCCGGGCCGACGCGCCGTTTGGGCGCGCACCCGGCCGGCACCTCCTCGATGACGGCCAGCGGCACCGGGCAATCCCACGACGCGCCCGCCGTGTCCGCCGCGCGTACAGCAAATCCGTCCATCATCGAGCGGTCAAAGGGGGGCACGTCGCCGTCCGCCACCACCTCCTGCGCGAGCACGCGGCCGTCACAGTCGGCCAGGGGAACCCGTTCCACCTCCAGGGGCGCGAGGGATTCCAGAATCACCGCTTGGGCGTCTTCCACGGGGAGCGGCGCGCGGTTGGGCGCGTCTGCAAACGCGCGATGCATGGCCTCTCTTTCCTCCTCCCTAACCCATTCGCTTCCATTGTACCGCATGTGCCGTATAATGAAAGCAACAACACGTCAAACGGAAAGGGGAACGCGCGCCCATGGAGCTGCCCGTTACCCAACAACGTCCCATCCTGCGCTACGAAAACGGTCGCCTGCACTCGACCATCGACACGGTGGCCAGCGAGTACGCCCTCACCGTCTACGTCGACGACGAGGAGCTGGCCACGCTCGTCTGCACGCCCAGCCATCTCGACGAGCTCGTCGTCGGATTCCTGGCAGCGGAGGGCGTGATCCGCTCTGCCGAGGAGGTTGTCTCGCTGGCGCTCGATACCGCAGGCGGGTTCGCCTACGTGGAGACGGCGGGCAAGCGCCGGTTCTCGCAGCGCTTCTTCAACAAGCGCTACATACCGTCGTGCTGCGGCAAAGGGCGACAGTCCTTCTATTTCTTCAACGACGTGCAAACGGCCAAACCGGTGGAACAGGCCCCAACCCTCGCCCCCGATGACGTGCTGCGCCTGATCAGTGCGCTGCAGGCGTCTTCCCACGTCTTCGCCGACACCGGCGGCGTCCACAACGCCGCGCTCTGCACGCGGGCGGGCATTGTCGCCGTCCGCACCGACATCGGCCGGCACAACGCCCTCGACAAGCTCTACGGCTACTGCCTCCAGCACAACGTGCCGCGTGGCGACAAGCTGCTCGCCTTCAGCGGGAGGCTCTCCTCGGAGGTCATCCTCAAGGCAGCCAAGATGGGCATCGGCGTGGTCCTCTCCAAGTCGGCCCCGACCGAGCTCGGCTTGCGCATCGCCGACGAGCTGGGGATCACCGCCATCGGCTTCGTCCGCGGCACGCGCTTCAACGTGTACACCCATCCCCACCGGTTACAGCCAGGCGTCGACCAACCGGACGAGTAACGCGTTGCGGTCCAGCTCGCGCTCCAACGCCGTCACCGTTTCCAGCCGTACGTGGCCTCCCCACGTGTAGTGGCGCTCGAGGAGGCGGAAGGCCGGATAGGGCAGCGCCAGCAAGAGGGCCAACGCCAGCCGCTCGTCCTCCCGCAGCGGGAAGTGGGCATCATAGGCTACCAGCGCGGCACGGAGGCGGTCTTCCTCCACGGCGCTCGCGACGGCGCGCAGGAGATAGGCCACGTCGCGCACCGGGGCATCCACGGTGGCGGCCATCCAGTCGAGCCACAGCGGCTCGCCCCCTTCGCGCCAGGCCAACCGGTCCGGACGCGGGCGGGCGAGCACCCACGACACGCGCAGCGCGGGGCGCCGCCCGGCCGCCTTCTCCCACCGCGCCAGCAACGTCCGCGCGCGGTCCAGCGCCGCGGCAAACGCCTCGGCGTTCGCGAGCAAGACGACGTCCACCGGCGAGGGGTAGGCGCGGCGTTCGGCTTCCGCCTTCCACCGCGCGAGACGGGCCGCCCACCGCTTTCCCTGCCAGCGCAGTTGCTCCGCCACCTGGGCCACCCCGGGATGGGGGAGCGGCATCGACGTCAGGCGATGCAGGCGGGCCAGGGACCCAAACAGCCGATCAAGGGCGTCGGCGGGCGGGTCGTGTCCCGGTGGCAGGCGCATGACGACAAACGTCCCCTCGGGGCCACGCCACACCGTCTCGCCGTGGGGCCCAAGCAGCCAAGGGAGATAATGCGTCCATCCTTGGCCCGCCAGCGCGTGCCGCACCCGGTCAATCCACATCAGCTCCCGCGGATCGCGGCGCACCTCCGCCACCACAAATACGCCGCCGTCGGTCTCCATGCGCCACATCGCCTTGCCGAGCGGGACCCACTCCCACGGACGCACCGCCAATCCCGCGCAGAGAAAAAGCGGAATGCCGGCTTCCGCGCGCATTCCGCCCCGTTTCCATCCCTCCGCCACGGTTTCCCTCACCCTTCCCGCCGCGGAATCAAGAGAATCTGTCCCTCTTCCAGGTGGTCATCGGCCATGCCGTTGACGGTCCGGATGGTGTCGGCCGACACCCCATAGCGGGCGGCAATGGCCGCCAACGTGTCATTGCGGTGCACAATGCACATCGTCAAGCGCGCATACCGCTCCTCCTTCTCCTTGAGCAGCCCGATCAGGTAGCGTCCGTTTTCGGGTTTGCCGGCCGCCTCGGCCACCTCCGCTTCCGCCGCTTGCTGCCCACCGCTTGCCGCCGTGGCCTCAGCCTCCGCGTGGTCCTCTCCGTCAATGGAACTCGGCGCGGCAGATGCGGGAGAGGCCGCTTCTGCTGTTTCCGGCGTGTCGGGCTCGGCCGGCTGCGTTTCCCCAGACCCTTTCCCCATCAAGACCGAGGAAAGGGAACGGGCGCTGCTCTCCTCGGGTTTGGATTTGGCCGTGATGGCCACCTTCACGTCCGGTTGCGGCTCCGGTTGGGTTTCCGCCGGCTCGTCGCGCGCCTGAGAACCCCCGTCGTCCCCCGCAGGATGGGCATCGGCATCGCCGGCCTGCCGCCCATCCAAATCGACCGGCTCTCCTGTCGCGGCGGCCGCCTCCACCGCCTGGGAGGCCTCCGGCTCCACCGACGCTCGGGCTTCGCTTCCACCCTCCGGCGCGGAGGAACCCCCCGCCTCACGCTCGTCCGCCACCGGAGCCGCCGCGTCCCGGTGTCCCTCCGCTTGCGCGTCGTCCCCCAGCAAAACCGGATCCGCCTTGGCGGAGACCTCTGCCGGCGTTTCGGCGGTTTCGGCCCTCTCTCTCCCGGACGGCACAGGCTCTGTCCCGCTCACCAGCACGGGGGCGACAGGATCCGCCTGCTCCACCGTGCGCGCGGCACGGCCGCGCTCCACCTCAATGCCGGTGACGTCCAATACGGCTTCGATGGCCAGCTTGCGCGGCCCTTGGACCTCATAATCAAAGCTGTCGATGACCACGTAGACGTCTTCCAGGTCGGGCACGCGTTCCTCAGGCACGGTGATGTCCAGTGGGATGCGGTGGCGGATTTCGCCACGCTTTTGCCAGGGCGCCAAGGGACCCATCTCGCTCTCCAGAGGATGAAACGGAAACGGCGCGTACGCCTCCGACCCGTCGCCCGGCATCTTCAGGTGTTCCCGCCGCCCCAAGTACTTGCCGGTCAGGCTGAGAAACCCCGACACCGTCACCGAGCCGCCTGCCGCGGTCACTTCCACAACCGGTTCCAGCTCCAGTTCGCGAATCGCCTCGATCTCCGGCACGTCGTCCGGAAGGTGGATCTGCTCGCGGACATGAAAACGCAACCCCCGGTTGTCCTCTTGGTGCACGCAACCTCCCCCTTTCGCGCGCAACACGATCTTCGTGCTCGGTACACGTTATGCAGCGCGCGCGCAGGGTAGAACGGGAAACGGTCGCGGCGGCCATCCCGTGCCCCACCAAAACCAAAAACGCGCGGGCGGTACCGCATGTCCTTGACGGCACCGCCCGCGCGGCTCAGCACGTCATCACCCGACTTTCGTGCGGAGGAAAGCTGGTCCTTCCCTTGACGCTCCCGTTGTCGATCCGTCGATTCGGCAGCCCAGCCGTCTCATCCCGCCACACGGAAGACCGGTTGCGTCAGAATTTCTTCTGCGTCGGAACAACCGCGCCGCTGTACTTCTCCTCGATGAACTTCTTGACGTCCTCCGACAAAAGCACGTTCACCAGCTCTTGGATGCGCGGGTCGTTCTTGTTGTCTTCCCGCGTGGCGAGCACGTTCACGTAAGGCGAGTTTTCGTCTTCGCGGAAGATGGCATCCTTGGTCGGCGTAAGGCCGGCCTCGATGGCAAAGTTCGTGTTGATCACCGCGGCGTCGATCTTCGGATCCTCCAGCGTGCGCGGCAGCATGGCCGGATCCACCTGCGTGAACTTGATGCCCTTGGGGTTCTCCACGATGTCCTTTTCCGTCACCTTTTCGTCGACGCCGTCCCGGAGCTTGATCAGCCCGGCTGCCTCCAGCAGGCGAAACACGCGCAACCACTCACTGGAACCGTTGGTGATGGCGATGGTGGCCCCGTTGGGCAGATCGCTCACCGACTTGTACCCCTTCTGCTTGTTGGCGTACAGCCCGATGGGCTCAATGTGCACCCCGGCCACCGGCACCAGCTTGTAGCCCTTTTCCTTGTTCGTCGCCTCCAGCCACTTAATGTGCTGGAAATAATTGGCGTCCAACGCTCCCTCAGCCAGCTGCGTGTTCGGCAACACATAATCCTGGAACACGACAACCTCGAGGTCGATGCCCTTCTCCTTCAGCTTGGGCTTTACCACGCCGTTGAGAATCTCGGCATGGGGCACCGCCGTGGCCCCCACCTTGAGCGGCTTGTCGGACGCCCCCTGCGACGCATCGCCGCCTTTTTCCGTCGCCGTACCGCAGCCGGCCAACGGCAACACGAAAAGCAGGGCGAGGACAAGGAGTAGCAGTCCCTTGCGCATGGATGGTTCCCTCCCAACCGGTGAAATGGAACAGGTTCGCCCGCGCGCCGGCAGGCGAGTTCGGCGCCGCCGCGCCGTTATCGCTTATCCAAGCGGCGGACAATGCGGTCACCCGCAGCCTGGAACAGCTGCACCATGAGGATCAACAGCAACGTGGCCACCAGCAGGGTGTCGTTCTGGAAGCCGTTGAACCCGTAGTTGTAGGCCATCGCCCCGAGGCCACCGCTGCCGATCACGCCGGCCATGGCCGAATAGCCGACCAGTCCGACGCCAGTCACCGTTACCCCTGCGGCCATTGCCGGCAGTGCCTCGGGGATCAGCACCTTGAGGACAATCTGCCACAGGCTGGCCCCCATCGCCCGCGCCGCCTCAATGACGCCGGCATCCACCTCGCGAAGGGCCGTTTCCACCAACCGGGCATAGAAGGGTGCCGCACCGGCCACCAGCGAGAGGATGGCGGCCGTCGGGCCGAAGGAGGTGCCGAACAGCAAGCGGGAGACGGGCAACAACCACAGAATGAGGACGATGTAGGGCACAGAGCGGAACACGTTGACCACCGTGCCCAGCAGCTTGTTGATCCACGGCATCGGCACCAGGTGGCCCGGCGATGTGAGCACCAGCAGCACACCCAGGGGAATGCCGAGCAACACGGAAAAAAGCAGCGACACCCCCACCATGTACAGCGTCTCCCCGGTCGCCTGCAGCACCCCGTCCCAGTTTTGCACCACATGGGGAAACAGCTCGGCCAAGACGTTCATGCGCGCACCCCCCTTTCCGCCACCGGCGCAACCGCCGTCACGTTCACCCCCGCCGCCTTCCAGTAGTCGGTCACTGCTTGGATCTCCTCCGGCGTACCGGCCACGCGCACAACCAGCGCGCCGCGCACACCGTCCGGTCCTTCCGCGAGCGACCCCTCACACAGGCGGATGTCAGCCGCATAGCGGCGGATGGCCTCCTCGACCACCGGCGCCGTGATCCCGGCCAGGTCGAGGCGCAGGTACGCTTCCGCTGTCTCCGCAGCGGCGCGGGGCGCCCTGACCCCAGAAGCTTGCGCGGCCACCGGTTTGCTCTCCTCGCTGAAGGCGCTAACATAGGCCCCCCGTTGTCCGGCACGCCCCTGCTGCAAAAAGCGGCGCGCCGTCTCCGTCTGCGGACGGGCCACCACCTCAGCCACCGGGCCCACTTCGACGATGCGTCCGCCTTCCATCACGGCAACGCGGTCACACACGGCCTGGATCACATCCATCTCGTGGGTCACCAGCACCACGGTGAGCCCAAAGCGGCGGTTAATGGACCGCAGCAGGTCGAGGATCTGGTCGGTCGTCTCCGGATCGAGGGCCGATGTGGCCTCGTCGCACAAAAGCACGTGGGGCCGGTTGGCCAGGGCCCGGGCAATGCCAACGCGCTGCTTCTGCCCGCCCGACAGCTGGGACGGATAGGCGTCGGCACGCTCGGTCAGGCCGACCAGTTCCACCAGCTCGTCGACGCGCTGGCGGATTTCGCGTTTCGGAACGCCGGCAATCTCCAGGGGCAGCGCGATGTTTTCGCGCACCGTCCGCGACCAGAGCAGGTGAAAGTGTTGGAATACCATGCCGATGCGCTGCCGCGCCCGCCGCAGCTCGCGTTCCGAAAGGGCCGTCAGTTCGACGCCGTCGACGACCACGCGCCCTGCTGTCGGCCGCTCGAGCAGGTTGATGATGCGCAGGAGCGTGCTCTTGCCGGCACCGGAACGGCCGATCAGGCCGAAAACCTCACCCTTTTGCACCGAAAGGTCGATGCCTTTTAGCACCTCCACGGTCTTGCCGCCCGTGGAGAAGGTTTTGCGAATGCCGTGCAGTTCAATCATCGTCGGCCTCCGTTAAAACCAATTAATCCGATCCGAATTTATGAAGATGCTTCACAAAAAAATCCTTTCTGAGAGACCTCAGAAAGGATTTGTTGCAAACGCAACGCCTCCTCTCTTATCTCTCAGAACGCCGCCTACGCAGCCGTTCTGCAGGAGTTGGCACCTTCCCGCTCCCCAAGGGGCAGCAGGGGTTGCCGGGCTTCATCGGGCCAGTCCCTCCGCCACTCTCGATAAGAGATGGCTGTTCGATGCCGGATTCAGTTGTCGAAAAAGAGTATAGTACAGGTTGACCTGCTTGTAAAGAGGGGGTTTTGATTTGCATAAATTACAGTTGTTTCAAGACCTCACGGTGCACTTCCAACGTGCGGTCGATGTCGGCATCGGTGTGGGCCGTGGAGACAAACATCCCCTCAAACTGCGACGGCGGGATGTACACGCCCCGTTCGAGCAGCAGGCGGAA
>PKQU01000201.1 GCA_017577925.1 Bacillota bacterium | reverse complement strand
TGGATCAGCCACGCCCCGGAGGCCGACTTCTTTGTGGTCTTCGCCAAAACCGATCCCGACGCCGGCTACCGCGGGATCAGCGCGTTTCTGGTGGACCGTCACCGCCCGGGCGTTTCGGTTTCCCCGCCCCTCCCCAAGATGGGGCAGCGGGCCTCCAGCGCGGCGGAAGTGGTGTTCGACGACGTGGAGCTGGCGCCGGACGCCCTGCTGGGGGAGGAGGGCAGCGGGTTTCGCCTGGCCATGCGCGTCTTCGACCGTTCGCGCCCCATGGTGGGCGCCCTCGGCGTGGGGCTGGCCCAGCGCGCCCTCGACGAGGCGCTGGCCTACGCCGCGGAGCGGGAGGCCTTCGGGCAAAAGCTGCTCGCCTTCCAGGGCGTCGGCTTCAAGCTGGCGGAAATGGGCATGCGCACGGAGGCGGCCCGCCTGCTGGTGCGCCAGGCGGCGTGGAAAGCGGCGGCGGGCGCGCCCAACACCCTGGAGGCCGCCTACGCCAAGACCTTTGCCGCCGACACGGCGATGTGGGCGGCGGTGGAAGCGGTGCAGGTGTTCGGCGCGTACGGCTACAGCGCGGAATTTCCCGTGGAGAAGCTGATGCGCGATGCCAAGGTGCTGCAGATCTACGAAGGAACCAACGAGATCCAGCGTACGATTATGGTGCGGGAGCTGGCGCGCCGAGTGGGCGCCACCCACGCCAGCGGAAAGGAGCGGTGAACATGGGCGAACCGGTGATTGTCGACGCCGTGCGAACGCCCATCGGCAAAAAGAACGGCGCCCTGCGCCACGTGCGTCCGGACGCGCTGTATGCCCACGTCCTCAACGCGCTGCTGGCGCGCACGGGCGTGGACGGGGCGCTGGTCGACGACGTCATCACCGGCTGCGTGACGCAGACGGGGGAGCAGGGGGCCAACGTCGGCCGGCTGGGCGTGCTCTTGTCCGACCTGCCGCACACGGTGCCGGCGGTGACGCTCAACCGCATGTGCGGCTCCAGCCAGCAGGCCATCCATTTCGCCGCCCAGGCCATCGCCGCAGGCGACGCGCGCGTGGTCATCGCCGGGGGCGTCGAGGCGATGACGCGGGTGCCGATGTTTTCGGACATCGGCGGCGGGTTCGAGACGCTGAACCCAGCGTTGCACGACAAATACGAGCTCGTGCACCAGGGGGAGTCGGCCGAGCGCATCGCCGAGCGGTTCGGGCTGAGCCGGGACGACCTGGACGACTTTGCCTATGAGAGCCACCGGCGCGCGGCGGCGGCGACCCGCGAAGGGCGGTTTTCGGGCCACCTGGCGCCGCTTACCGGGCTGGACGCCGGGGGCGAGCCCTTCCTCCTCGAGTACGATGAGGGCATCCGCTTTGCGCCGGACCGCGAGAAGATGCGGGCCCTCACCCCGGTGTTTCGCCCCGATGGCGTCGTCACGGCGGGCAACGCCAGCCAGATCTCCGACGGGGCGGCGGCCGTCCTCCTCGCCGATGCCGACACGGCACGGGCGCTGGGGCTGAAGGCGCGGGCGCGATTCCGGGCGCGGGTGGTGGTTGCCGGCGACCCGACGCTGCAGCTCCTCGAGGTGATCCCGGCGACGGAAAAAGCGCTCGCGCGGGCGGGGCTCACCTTGCGCGACATCGACGTGGTCGAGATCAACGAGGCCTTTGCCAGCGTGGTGCTGGCGTGGGCGCGGGCGCTGCAGGCGGATCTGGAGAAGGTCAACCCGAACGGCGGGGCCATCGCTCACGGCCATCCGCTCGGGGCCACGGGGGCGGCCCTCATGGCCAAGCTGCTTTCCGAGCTGGAGCGCTCCGGCGGGCAGTTCGGCCTGCAGGTGATGTGCATCGGCCACGGCATGGCCACGGCGACGGTGATCGAGCGCCTGGCGTGACGGCGCCGGGCATCCTGCCGGTCGGGCGCCGGGAGCGGCGCCGGAGAAACCATTGCGAGGAGGAGGAGGTTGGCCCTATGGATGTGCGCGGCATCAGCGCGATTGTAACGGGCGGCGCGTCCGGCCTGGGAGCGGCAACGGCGCGGGCCCTGCATCGCCTCGGGGCGACGGTGGTGATCGCCGACGTGCACGCCGAGGCGGGGGAGGCCCTGGCCGGGGAGCTGGGCGACGGCGCCCTGTTTGTGCCCACCGACGTGACCGATCCGGCTGCCGTGGAGCGGGCCATCGATGCGGCGGTGCGGCGCGCGCCGCTCGGCGTCCTCGTCAATTGCGCCGGGATTGGCTTGGCCCAGAAGGTGCTGGGCAAGGAGGGGCCCCATGACCTGGCCGCCTTTGAGCGGGTCATCCGCGTCAACCTGGTCGGGACGTTCAACGCCCTGCGCCTGGCCGCGGCGGCGATGCGGGGCAACGCGCCGAACGCGGATGGCGAACGCGGGGTGATCGTCAACACGGCATCGGTGGCCGCCTTCGAGGGCCAGATCGGCCAGGCAGCCTACAGCGCCTCCAAGGGCGGGGTGGCGGCCCTCACGCTGCCCGCGGCGCGGGAGCTGGCCGCCTACGGCATCCGCGTCGTCAGCATCGCGCCGGGCATCTTCGACACGCCGATGCTGGCCGGGCTGTCCGAACCGGTGCGCCGTTCCCTCGGCCAGCAGGTTCCGTTCCCCCAACGTCTCGGACGCCCGGAGGAATACGCCGCGCTGGTGTGCCACATCGTGCAGAACCCGATGCTCAATGGCGAGACGATCCGCCTCGACGGCGCGCTGCGCATGGCGCCGCGATAAGCACCCGCGCCACGCCTTGGGGCATGCCCGCTGGCCGTTCACGGCCTAGGAAAGGAAGACGTCTTTGTTCCGCGGCCTAGCGATGCTTTGTCGCTGGGCCGTCTCCTTTGAGTGTCGGCATGGGCGCTGTCTGCGCCGATTTCGTGAGAAATGGGACTAAGATATAGCCCGAGTCGGTGAAAGATCCA
>PKQU01000003.1 GCA_017577925.1 Bacillota bacterium | reverse complement strand
AGGAAGGAGGGGAAATCCGTGAAGGACAAGGTCATTCTCGTCACGTCGGATCAGTTCGGCAAGGGCGACGCCGAGCTCGGCGAAACGGTGCTGGAAACCTTCTTCGCCCTGCTCAAGCAACAGGAGGAGCTCCCGGCGGCGGTATTTTGCGTTAACCGCGGCGTCTTCGCCCTCACGGAACAGTCGTTGGCCTCGGTGCACCTGAAGGAGCTCGAAGCCAAGGGCGTGCCCGTGCTGGCGTGCAAGACCTGCGTCGACTATTACGGCCTGGAAGGAAAGCTGGTCGCCGGCGAGATCTCCTCGATGAAGCACTTCCTCGAGCTGGCCGCCCGTCACCCGGTGCTCACCATCGGGTAAACGGCGCTTCGCCCGCCAGAAGAGACCTGGCGGGCGTTTTACTTGTCCTGCGGCTCCGGTTCCAGGTAGGTGCGCAGCGCGCGGTAGATCGCCGGGGCGCCGGCGAGCACCGTGGTCCGGCCCTCGAGGGACAGGGGCGTTCCGTCCACGGTGGTAACCATCCCTCCGGCCTCCTTCACGAGCAATGCACCGGCGGCAAAATCCCACGGCGACAGCGACGGCGAGAAGAACCCGTCGAGGCGCCCGCACGCCACATACGCCAGCTCCAGCGCCGCCGCGCCATACAAGCGCATGCCGCGCACGCGACGGCCGAGCTCGCGGATCTTGTCGGTGAGGCCAAACCGTTCGGCATAGCGCGACCAGAAGAGCGAGGTGACGATCAGCGCCTCCTCGAGGCGGCTGGCGTCGGGGCGCACGCGGATGGGCCGGCCGTTCAACGTGGCCCCCTCGCCGCGGCGGGCCTCAAACCACTCGTCGCGCAAGGGGTCGTACACAATGCCGATGAGGCCCTCGCCGCCGTGGTACACCGCCAGGGAAAGGACAAAATTGATCCGTTGATGAACGAAGTTGGTCGTCCCGTCGATGGGGTCGATCACCCACAGCGGCACCTCGGGAGCCGGCGCATCGGCCCGGGTAAAAACCCCTTCCTCGCCGAGGATGCCGTGATCGGGAAACGCCCGGAGGATCCGGTCGACAACCATGCGCTCCACGGTCCGGTCCACTTCGGTTACCAATTCCCCGCGCTCGGACTTGCGCATCGCCTCGATGGGGTCGTCCAGGCGCCGGCGCACGTACTCGGCGGCTTCGCGCACCGCTTCTTGCGCAACGGTCGCAATGGCTGCAAGATCCATCGTCATCCAACACCCTTTCCGTATCCTACCTCTTACAGTATACCCCTTCCGCGTAGCGACGCAACGAAAACAATAAAGGCTCGTCCGCGTCTCCCCCAAGTCGGGAAGGCAGACGAGCCTCGCCACACCAAAAGGCGCAGCCCCTCGCGCAGTCCGACCCCGCCGCGGCGTCCGGCAACCCGGGACTCAGCTCCGGCCCATCGGCAAGCCGTCGAGCCGCTGGCGGACGGGATAGGCGCGGCGAACGGCAGCGGCCAAGACAGCGGCCAGCACCGCCTTGGCGACGTCGCCGGGAATGAACGGGAGTACCCCGCTGACCAGTGCCTGCGCCGGGGACAAATCGGCAACCACGGCCAGCCATGACGCTCCCAGGGCGTATTCCACCACAAGGCCGCCGGCAGCGATGGCCACAAAAAGCTTGACCGTACCCACGGGGCGTCCGCCCCTTTCAAACCGCTCCACCAGCCAGCCCGTCACCCCCGCGGCGAGGGGAAAGCCCACCACGTACCCCCCGGTGGGGCCCAGGAGCGCGCCGATCCCGCCCTTGCCGGCCGAAAGCAGCGGCAACCCGGCAGCCACCAGGGCTACAAACAAGGCCATAGAGAGAAATCCCAGACGCGACCCCAGCAGCGCTCCGGCCAGCATCACCCCGAGGGTCTGTCCCGTGATGGGCACCGGGATAAACGGCAAGGGAACGGCCACCTGCCCCAGCACGGTGACGATGGCAGGGAACAGGGCGGCAACCACCAGGCGAACCAGACGTCGCGTCGAAGGTCGCATCCCAACATCGCCCCCTTTGCTTGATGGCGATCCGACGCGTCGGTCTCCGCACCGCGCGCACGGTCTCACTTCCAACATAAGGAGGCAACGGGGATTTTGTCAACCAGTTTCTATTTCAAAGTTTACTTTTCCGCACCGCGCTCGGAAAGCGTCGCGTCGAGGGCCGGCGAGACGCGCGCGAGCACCGTGCGCCCCGCTTCCACCCACTCCGGCGTCACGTTGCCGTCGCGCTCACGCGGGGGAGAAAACTGGTTGAGGAACGCATTGGAAATGGCCTCCGCCCGGTCAACATGGGTGCCAAGGTACACCACGTGGTTGAGCACAAAGGGGTTGCCCAGGCGCACACGGGCGTCATCCCGCCCAATGGTCCCCTGTTCGGCGGTAACCGGAATGCGCAGATACACCGTCTCATTTTCCGTGCGCGCCAGTTCCCGGTCAAAATAGGCGTGATCGTATTCCCACCCGCCGCCCAAGACAAATCCCTCGCCCTCAAGCACGGCGCGAATCGCCCCGTATTCCCCGCTGCGTCCGGCCAGGGCCCATTCCAGTTCCACCATGGTCTTCCTCCTCTGGCGCACAAAAAGGCGCCGGCGTGGTTTGGGAAGGCGTGTCGCCGCTAGTCTGTCCCACGTCCGGCACCGTTATGCACGCAGCGCTTCGTTTCGCCCTTCCGAAGCTATGGTACAATGGGTCAGGACGCGTCCGGTTCACCGAGATGCGCGCGGATCCGGCGCAGCACCTCCCCGTCTTCGGGGAAGCGCCCCGTCTCCAGCTTGGAATAGACAAGCTGGCCGTCGACGGTCACCTCAAAGCGTCCGCCCGATGAGGGAACGAGCGTCACCGTCTCCAGACGCCCCTTCAGCCCGGTAAGCAGCTCCGCCGTCACCCGGACGGCGTGGGGCTCGTAGCTTCACAGGGTGCAGTACTCCAGCGTAATCCGATGTTTGGTCATGGGACAACCCCTCCTTCTCCCGTCGTCGCCTCCCGCGTCTGCGCGGAGTACAAACTAGTATACCAAAACCCGTTCTCCGCCGGCAGGCTCTCCCGCCGCGCGGACGCCCGACGCGTTGCTTTGCGCCTTCCCTTTCCCCTTCCGACGCGAAAGGAGCGGTATTGGTGAACACGAAGTTGCCCGAAGCCTTTCTTCGCCGCATGCGCACGCTCTTGGGCCCGGCGGAATTCGCCGCCTTTGTGGCCAGCTACCGCGAAGGGCGCACCCACGGCCTCCGGGTCAACACGCTGAAGATCACCCCCATGGAGCTGACGCGCCGCCTCGGCCTGGCGCCGGACCCGGTGCCATGGTGTCCGGAAGGCTTCTACTGCGACGAGACCGCCCAGCCGGGCAAGCATCCCTACCACGCCGCCGGGCTCTATTACCTGCAGGAGCCCAGCGCCATGGCCGCGGCGACCCTCCTCGACCCGCAGCCGGGGGAGCGCGTGCTCGACTTGTGCGCCGCCCCCGGCGGCAAGACGACGCACTTGGCCCAGCGCATGGGCGACCGGGGTCTCCTGGTGGCGAATGAAATCCATCCGGCGCGCGTCAAGGCCCTGGTGGTCAACCTGGAACGGTTCGGGGTGAAAAACGCCCTCGTGCTGAACGAATCGCCCGACCGACTCGCCGCGCGGTTCGCCGGCTATTTCGACCGCATCCTCGTCGACGCCCCCTGCTCGGGGGAAGGCATGTTCCGCAAAGACCCGGACACGATCCGGGAGTGGGACGAAGGGCAGCTGGAGCCCCATGCCCGGCGGCAGCTGGCCATCCTGCGCAGTGCAGCGGCCATGCTGCGCCCCGGGGGGCGGCTCGTCTATTCCACTTGCACCTTCGCTCCCGAGGAGAACGAGCGGGTCATCGCCCGGTTCCTCGACGAACACCCGTCCTTTGATCTGGTGGCCCCGCCCCCGGCGCCCCATTTCGCGCCGGGCCGCCCGGAATGGGCGGGCGGCCGGGAATCGCTCACCCGCGCCGTGCGCCTGTGGCCCCACCGCGTGCGCGGCGAGGGGCATTTCCTCGCCCTGCTCGAAAAGCGTGCCGACGCGGACGCGCAATCGTCCGCTGCCCGCGCCGCACAAGGCCAACGCCGCACGCGAATGCGCCCAGCCGGCGCAGTGGCCGAAGCCGTGTCCCTGTTCCGGCGCTTTGAAGGCGAGGCCCTGACGCGGACCGTCGAGGGGGACTTCGCCCTGGTGGGCGCCTTCCTGTACCGCCTGCCCGACGGCCACGGCGACCTGCCCGACCTCGGCGGCCTGCGCATCGTCCGTTTTGGCTGGCCCCTCGGCGCGGTGAAGAAGGACCGCTTCGAGCCGGGACACGTGCTTGCCCTCGGCCTGCCAGGCGACGCCTTCCGCCGGCGGGCCAACTTTGCCGCCGACGATCCGGCCGTGCGGGCCTACCTGCGCGGCGAGGTGCTTCCCCGCGCCGGCGAAGCCGGCTGGACGGTGGTCACCGTCGACGGTTTTCCGCTGGGGTGGGGCAAACAGGTCGGCGACCAGCTCAAAAACCATTATCCGAAAGGGTGGCGCTGGCCGGACTGACGTCCTCCACCCACGCCCGCAAGAGTTCGGCCACGCTCCACGCCTGGGCAATGCAGCCGCCGGGGCGATGGGGGGCGTCTCCGTCAAACACCTCGGAGACGGTGCCCACCCCGGCATCGGCAAGGTGGGCGGCAAAGCCCTCCAGCCAGGAGCGGGCCAGCGCCACCTTGGCCGGATCGTCGCCGTAGACGCGCAGAAAGGCGCGGATGAAGGGCCCCAGTAGCCACGGCCACACCGTTCCCTGGTGATACGCCGCGTCGCGCGCCCAGCGGTCACCGCCGTACGTCCCGCGGTACTGCGGATCTTGCGGGGCCAGGGTACGCAGCCCGTACGGCGTGAGCAGGTGGCGCCACACCGCATCGACCACGCGCCGCTGCTTGTCGGACGGCAAGATCGGGTAGGTCAGGGAGACAGCAAAGATCTGGTTGGGACGCAGCGCGGGATCCTTCTCGCCGTCGTCACCGACGACGTCGTACAAATATCCTCTCTCCTCGTTCCAGAAGGCCTCCACAAAGGAGGTCTTCGTTTTTTCGGCCAGGGGCGTGAAGGGATCCTCCTGGCCGCAGGCGCGGGAGACGGCCCCCATGATTCGCAGGGCGTTGTACCACAGGGCCTGCACTTCCACCGGCTTGCCGCTTCGCGGTGTCACCACCCAGTCGCCCACCTTCGCATCCATCCACGTCAGCTGCACGCCCGGCTCCCCGGCCCGTACCAGCCCATCGGCGTCAACCCGAATCCCGTGGCGTGTGCCCTCGAGATAGCCGTGCACGATCCGGCTCATCGCGTCGAGCAAATGCTCACGCAGAAACGCGCCGTCGCCGGTATGCTGCCAGTACTTGGCCGCCGCCTCGAAGAACCACAGCGGGGCGTCCACGGCGTTGTACAGCGGCTCCCCGCCGCGGTCGGCGAACATGTTGGGGATGAGCCCGTCGCGAACGTGCCGGGCGTAGGTGAGGAGGATCTCCCGCGCCACATCGGGTCGCCCCACGGCCAGCGTCAGCCCGGGCAGGGCGATCAGGGCGTCGCGCCCCCAATCGTTGAACCAGGGGTACCCGGCAATGACACTCGTCGTACCGGTCGTGGCGCGGTGCACGAGGAACTGGTCGGCGGCCACTGCCAGGCGACGCCACAACGGATGGGAAAAGCCCGCCGCATCGGCCAAGCGCGCGCGCCGCTCCGCTTCCGTTTCCACCAGCTTCGCCGGATCGCCGTAGGCCTCCACCGCCGCGCGCACCGGATCCGCCGCCTCCCCGCCAAGGGCCAGCACCAGGTACACCTCATCCCCATCGCGCAGGCGGACACGCCACGTTCCCGGGACCCAGCACGCCTCGACATGGCCCCCCTCTCCGCGGCGCTCCTCCTCGGGATAACGCAGCATGCGCCGCTCGGGATGCACGTCAACGGTTCCGCGGGTGGCGAAAAGGATCACCGCTCGTCCCAACGCCTCAAGGTCCACACGCAGCACCAACCCGTCCCCTACCGGGTGCCGGTGCAGGGAAAACCCCCCGTGCTCCGGTCCGAGGGTCGCGTGGTGGTCGCGCCCGGCCACATGCGGACGGACGGTCAGGTCCACGGAGCGCTCCCCTCCGCCAATCACGCGATAGGACACCACCGTGGCATTTTGTCCGTGCACCATGGCCACGCGCTTCACCAACGTTACATCGCCCACGGCAAAGGTCCACGTGGGAAAGGGATCCGGCACGAATTGGCGAAAAACACCCAGCTCCGGCACTTCCAGCCCGTCGGGGACATAGACACCAGAAAGCCGGTACGGCCCCCCGTCCACCCACAACGTCTCCTCCAGATGCGGCACGAGGTTCACCCGGTCCGTCGGCGGCGCAAGCGACGCCGTCAGGTAACCGTGGTACTTTCGCGTCGGCAGCTGCCCCACCGTGCCCATGGCGTAGCCGCCCAGACCGTTCGTCTCCAGCCACTCCCGTCGCGTCGCTTCCGCCACGTCGGCGAACGCGTCCGGGCCGAGAACGAGGAACACCGCCATCGCCTCCTTCCGATCGTCGTCTGCCGGGACAAAAACACGGGGGCCATGCCCCCGCCCATTTACGGGTACCGTGTTTTCGTTCCGACCCCTCGGGGCGTCATCCTGCCGTCTTCTCCGATACGATCCCGCTTTCCATCTGACGGACGCCCGCGATGACGTAGCCGGCATACAACAGGACAACGCCGACGGAATTGGCCACCGGCAACAGCTCGGCCATCCCGAAGCGCGTCAACGTGCCGCCACTGGCCATGATAAGGGAACCCGCAGCCACCCACAGACCGGCTACCGACCGACGGCGCAGGCCCGACCACAGCGCCCCCCCGATCAGCGCCAGGCTGCCCGGGATCGTGAGAAGGGGGGAAAAGAGGCGCACACTTCCGGGAAGGGCCTCGCCGCCGATCTCACCGCCCGCCCCGAGGCGCGCCAGGTCAACGGGAACGGTCAGCGCCTTTACCAGCATGGCCAGCGCCACAAGAACCATCGCGCCCAAAAAGGCGTGTGCCCAGCGGGGCCGGGCCACGAAGTACAGCTCCCCGGCCCCGAGGAAGGCCACCAAGGCCGCCGCGGCCACGTACCACAACTTGTACATCCACGGGTTCCAGCCCACCGCGTAGGCAAGCGCGCTGGCCAGCGCGGTGAAGGTGTAGAGCGCGAATCCCACGAACCAGGCGGCGTGGTGCAGCCTGCGGGTGCGCCAAAACCGGATTCCGACGCGCACCGCAAAAGCGGCGCCGATGAGCGCGCTGATCGTCCACAGCAGCGCGGGGATCACGAGCCGTTCCCTCCCCGGTCGCCCTCGTCCCTACCGGCGCCGCTTCCGCCCGCCGGCGCACCCGATCCCATCCGCTCCGCCACCACGATCATGCGCGGCGAGGCGGCCTCCTCGTAAGGCGCGAGGGTATAGTCGCCAAACCAGTGCCGGATGCGCAAACCGGCGTTCTGGAACAGCCGGGCCATCTCCTCCGGCGTGTAGAGGCGGACCGACTCCCGATAGGTGCGCGTGCCGCGGGAGTCGGTGACGACAATGGCTTTCTCCACGCGCGGCATCGGCGTATCAACAATCGTCCGCGTCTCTTCAATGCGCGCGCCGTCCACCGTGCGCACGGAATGGGGGACGAGGGTATTCCGTACGTAGGCGGGGTTCAAGTAATCGAGAACGAAGATCCCCCCGGGGCGAAGTGCCCGCGCCATGCGGCAGAGGGCCCGCTGGTTGTCGGCGTCGGAAAAATACCCGAAACTGGTAAACAGGTTGAAGACGGCGTCGTAATCGCCGCCAACGTCCAACTTGCGCACGTCCTGTCGCACAAACCGCACCGGCAGCCCCGAAGATTTCGCCTGCGCGCGCGTCAGCAGCACTTCCGATAGATCCACCCCCACCACGCAGTAGCCCCGCCGCGCGAGGACCACGCTGTGCCGTCCGGTGCCGCAGCAGGCATCCAACACCCGCGATCCGGGCGGCAGGCCCAAGAAGTCGAGCAGCGCCCCCAGCTCGCGTTCCGCCGCCGCCTCATCGCGGTGGCGGTAGACCAGGAGATAATCCTCGCGAAAACTGGTTTCGTACCAATTGTCACGGGTACTCGCGGCTGCGTGACATCCGCTTTCTGCCCTCATCCCATCACCCCCGTTCCCCGTTTATCCCCGTCCGCCGCGCCTTCTCCCCCCCGCACGTCTTCCCGGCCGCGCGACAGGGTCACCGCCGCGTGGGCCAGTGCACCGGGCAGGGGCACCGCCGGTTTCTTCACCGTCACCGTCACCCGCGTCACCCGCGGGTGACGGTCGAGAACCACCTGGGCAATCCGCTCGGCCACCGCTTCGATGAGCCGCAGGGGCTCGCCCTCCACCACGGCGCGCACGTCGCGGTACACCTGGACGTAGTCGACGCTGGCCTCGAGGCGGTCGGATCGCCCGGCCTCGCGCAAGTCGACGTCCAGGCGCAGGTCGACGACAAAGCGCTGGCCGAGGCGCCGTTCTTCCTCGTACACCCCGTGGTACCCGTAAAAGACCATCCCTTCCAGGGCAATGCTGTCCGTCATTGGCTTTCCCTCCACTCCGGCATGCGCAAGCCGATGGCCTTCACCACGCGGGCAAACACGTCGGGAAGCGGGGCCACAAACACGCGGCCGTCGGGCAAGCCCACGCGCCAGGCGTGCAACAGCTGGTGGTTCACCCCAAAGGCCGGCCGCCCGCCATACTTGACGTCCCCGAGCAGCGGATGGCCGATGCTCTGCAAGTGGGCACGGATCTGGTGCGTGCGCCCGCTGACGAGCTCCACCTCCACCAGGGCATATCCGCCTTGCGCGTCCAGCACGCGGTAGCGCGTGACCGCGTCCTTGCCGCCGGATGCGACGCGCGTCCGGTTGGCCGACGGGTCGCGCATGAGGGCACGGCGGATCTCTCCTTCCGCCGGCGGCGTTCCCTCCACCACGGTCAGGTAGAACTTGCCGATGGCCCGCTCCTGGTGCCACCGGTTGAGCTGGTGGAGCATCCCTGCCGTCTTCCCGACCAGGACTAGCCCGCTCGTGTTGCGGTCCAGGCGCCCCGCCGCCGCCGGCAAGAAGAAGCGGCTGTCCAGCTCGCCCTTTCGGTACAAGTAGGCGTGTACGCGGGCGATCAGGGTATTCTTGTACTCCGTCCGGTCCGGGTGGACCAGCAGACCCGGAGGCTTGTTGACCACGAGGAGCTCGTCGTCCTCGTACACCACGTCAAGGTCCGCCGGCACGCCGGCGAATTTTCGCTTGCGCGGGCCGGCCGCCGCCTGGCGATACTCCTCCTCCGTCATCTGGAAGGAGAGCACATCGCCTTCCGCCACCGCGTATTCCTTCTTTTTACGCTTGCCGTTCACCCGGACGTGCCCCTGGTCGATCATCTTGTACAGCCGACCAAGAGGCATGTTGGGCAACAAGTGGCGCAGCAAGCGGTGCAGCTTTTTGCCGCTCTCCGCCTTGCTCACGACATACGTCACCATATCGGCACCTCAACCTTTCCGCACGCCCGTCTCGTCAAGCAGGCGCTGGGCGTGCAGCCCCATGCGTTTCAACAGCGCGATCAGCGTCTCCTGTTCGTGTGCCGAAAGGCCGCCCACCGCGCGGCGAATGGTCTCGGCATGGTCGGGAAAGATGCGCTCCAAGAGCGCCCGGCCTTGATCGGTCAGCACGGCGTACACCACGCGGCGGTCCGTCGGGCAGGCTTCCCGCCGCAGCATTCCGTTTTTCTCCAACTTATCCACCACATAGGTAACACTACCGCTGGCCAGCAAGATGCTGGTGGCAATGCGCTGGAGCGGCTGCGGCCCTTTGTGGTACAAGAGCTCCAGCACGGCAAATTCCGTCGGGTGCAACCCGTGGGATTTGATGTCGCGAACCGAATGCTCCACCACGCTGCGGTGGGCGCGCACCAGCACACGGAACAAGTGCAGCGCGCGCTCCGTTTCTTCCGTTCTCCGGGTCATCGTGCCCACTCCTTACGTCACGCCTCGCAAGAACACCACGTTCCCTCCGAAGCGTGCGCTTTGCGGCAAGCTTGCGCCGTATAGAAAACCTCGCTGTGGGAACATTCTAGTCGATGGAAGGGGTTCGGTCAAATGCCGAGCCGCGCCCTTGACGGACCGATGCGGTCGGGGATATAATCATTTCGAACTCAAGATATTTAACATCGAGATATTTGCGCATCGCTCCCTCCCGAACCTACCCCCAGGAGGAACGCGCAATGCCCAGCTGGTGGCAACGAATCTTTGGCAAAAGGAGTGAAGCACAAATGACCAGTCCCAACATCCTCGTCGTCTACTACAGCGCTTACGGCCACACCTTTGAAATGGCCAAGGCTGTCGCCGAGGGAGCCAAGCGCGCCGGCGCCAACGTAAAGATCGCCAAGGTGCCGGAATTCGAGGCAGCACGTCAGGCCATGTCGACACAAGAAGCCTATGTGAAGGCGCAAGAGGCCCAGAAAGACATCCCCGAGGCCACCCACGATGATCTGAAGTGGGCCGATGGGATCATCTGGGGCGTACCCACCCGCTTCGGGATGATGCCGGCGCAAATGAAGCAGTTCATCGACACCGCCGGCGGCCTGTGGGCGTCCGGCGCGCTGGAAGGCAAGGTAACCTCCGTGTTCACCAGCACCGGCTCCATCCACGGGGGGCAGGAAGCCACGCTCCTCACCTCCATCGTCCCGATGCTCCACTTCGGCATGATCTACGTGGGCCTGCCGTATGGCGAAAACCAAGAACAGCTCACCGCCGAAGGCATCGGCGGTACGCCCTACGGCGCCTCGACGGTGGCCGGTCCGGACGGTTCGCGCATGCCGGACGAGCGGGAGAAGACGATGGCTGCCCGTCTCGGCGAGCGCGTGGCCCGCATCGCCGCCGCCCTCAAAGCCAACCGGTAACAGACAGAGGGCTGTCGACCAACCCCGGTCGGCAGCCCGCTCGTTTTTTGCCGGTCGCCGTGCCACCGTATTGGCTTGGCCGGTACCATCGGCCCATGGCATTTCGCCAAGGTTTGGCTTATGAATGGCTATGGCAACACGGTGATCATCGATCACACAAGAAAGGGCCCGTTTTTGCGGGCCTATTTTTTAACATCATATTGATCTGCGATGGAAAAGTGAATATCCAGCTAACACACCGACGAATACCCAAACACCTGTGCTAATGCCAAGTGACAAGAAGTCGTTCCCGTTCAGGTTTGTATCTGGAAACAGATTCAGTCTTGCTCCCAACAACGGGCGAAGGTAGGAGATGGTGCTGGGGACGTTTACGCCCAGAGCGGTTAACCCGTATCCCGCGACCAATGTGAAAATCGTCGCCACGCCGGGACGTGAGAAAAACAGCGAAAAAAGGAGCAGCAGGGTAGTGTAGCCCCAAAGCGTGGCCACGAGAGAGAGGCCAACCCAAGCGATCAGCAAGAACCCGTTTTCGATTTGCAAATTGTCCAGGCTCAACGTTTGGGGTATGCCCCACGCAGCCGATGGATGCGCCATTTTCCCGGCTACGACGCCAATTCCCAAAACCACAAGTCCGTACAGCAAGGCCCACCCGTACCAGGTGACGGTTCGTCCCCACCAGAAGCGCCAGCGGCTCGGCACGCGAACGAGGACGAGTTGGTTCCAGGAGGTCGCCAACAGGGAATACGGCTCGCCCACGCCGAGGACGAACGCGCCAGGGATGATCAGCCACTCAAGGATTTTCAGCACGGACGCCTGGAACGACGGTCCTCCCAGGACCATAACCCCAATTTGCCAAGGGTTCAAAAGGTGATCGGAAATTCCATTCTTGACATTCAGGGCGCTCAGGATCCCATAGAGCCCCACAATCGGCAAGAGCATCAGCCATATTCGTCGCCTTGCCAATACGCGAAACTCCACGCTGCAAAGTCGCCCATGTTGATGCAGCCCTGCATTTTCCATGGTCAAAGATCACGCCTCACCGACAAAAGATGACCCACCACGCCGGCGGCCAAGAGCAAAAGGGTTTCTGCGAGGAACGACCATCCGATCGTGAAGAACGCAGGCACCCGGCTCTCGAATTCTACGTGTACCTTCAACAGCAAGTGCAAGGTGGGTGCCCAGGGAGCTTTTTCCGTAGCAATTATCCAGATGCCGTACGAAATCAAACAACTTGCGGCACCTGTCATCCAGGCTATGCCGGTATGGCGCAGCACAAAGGCCAGGAGGGCAATGATCGTGCCCCAGACGAAAAGGCCCCAGGTGATCAATCCCCACGCTTGAAACAAAATCACGGGTGGTGGCACATGGAGGTGTTGCGGCCCAAGACCGCCCGGGTAACTCCACTGCGATAGCATCACCAACCGGCTCCAGGGTAGCTGCCATTGCACCGTAAAGACGCTGACCAGCACGGCAATTAGCCACATCATGCTGCTGTACAGGAAGGCCGCAATTCCCACGGTGCCTACCTTGCTCCACCACCACAGAGCCCGAGACGGACCGCGGTTCCAGTGTAGATACCCCCATCCTTCGAGGTCTTGCGTCACGACATCCGCAACCAGGATGAAAAAGAATGCCGGCAGAAGAACAACGACCTTAAACGGATCGTTGAACACATTCAGCAAGACGTCCCACTGGTTCGCATCGCCGAGCTTCCCGTAACCCTTGGCGAGATCCGCCACCGCAAGGACTGTGATCCCAAGGGCGAAGAGCGGAACCACCTTCCATCGTGTGCGGCTCAATAAAACCAGTGCATGAAACCAGACCATGCGGAAAGACACGGGATCGGGGTTCCCTCCCTTTAAGCGGGACGGTAATCCGACAATATCCCGTCCCGCATGACGAGAATGCGGTCCGCCAGCTCCGCAACCTCGTGTAATTCGTGGGACGTCAGGACAATGGCGACACCTTGCGTACGCAACGTTTTGAGCATCTGGAGGAAGGTTTCCGTGAACTCCGGATCCAGCGCGTTCGTGGGCTCGTCCAATAACAGAACACGTGGCCGTTCCATCAAGGCCTGGGCGATGCCCAGGCGCTGCCGCATGCCCATCGAATACGTCCGGACAGGACGCTTGTTGGCCGGATCGAGCCCGACCTGGCGCATGGCCATCGCAACTTCATCATCGGTAATCCGGCGGCGCAGCATGGCCAAAAGCCGCAAGTTGTCCATTCCCGACAGATACGGCAGAAATCCCGGCGTCTCGATCAGCACGCCAACGTCGGCAAGCGCCCCTGTCATTCCGGGTTTGAGGAGCTGCCCTCCGATCACAATCTGGCCCTTGTCCGGATAGACCAGGCCGCAAAGGGTGCGAAGGAACAAGGATTTCCCGGACCCGTTTGCGCCCACAATGGCCACGATTTCTCCATATTCCACGCGAAGATTGACACCCCGGAGGATGGCCACGCCGCCCAAGTGTTTTTCGACGTTGTGTGCTTCGATGGCCATCGAAGTATTGTTATTCAAGGATGTCCCTCCCTTTCCTTAAAACAAAGATCGTGTAGGTAGCGGCTGCCAGGCCTACAATAATCACGAGCCAAATGAACGGAATCCACAATCCGAGAGAGCCCGACCGCATGGCGATGAACGGACCGGAAAGGGCCAGCGGCGAGATGTGGGGCAGACCAACGACTGGAATGGCCATAATGAACATCACCACAATGTAAGCGAGCCAGGGGATCCCCAAGACCAGATAAATATTTGTCGTCCAGAGCGAAAGAAGCAGCGACAGGTTTGCCCAGGCGACTGCCGAGAGGATCACCACCAGCGTAACCAAGAGCACGTGCACGAACGGATGCTCAAAAAAAAGATTGTGGAAAAATGTAGGAAACGGATAGACCTCCCCATTCGGAGCAATGTGGCTCAGTGTAGGAACACCGTTGACCACATGCCACGGCGGCAGCGTCATCGGAAACCACACGATGGCAATGAGAAACGAAACAAGAAACCCGGCAAAGAACAACAGCCCGGTGAAGAGGCTGGTGGCCAGGATTTTCTGGACAATGTAACGCCGGCGCGGAACGCGAACGAGCAGGAAGCGAACGGCTCCTGTTTTCCGGTCCCAAGCCAAACTATCCCCTGTGATGAGGCAAGCGGCCAAGGGCAAGATGCCGATCCAAAAAGCACTTCCGCCGGCCCCTAATGCGTAGAGATATGCAATATACGCACTGAACTGATTGGATAGATATCCGTTATTCTGATAGGCAATGTAACCTTGAACCATAAACCCGATAATAACCAAGAAAGCCAAGGCGGTTTGCCAACGATGTCGCAAACGATGAGCTTCTGCAGAGAGAATACTGAACATACAGCATTATCCTTTCTATGCCAGAGTCATGATTCTATGTGTTCCGTTTGAGGAAATACGTAATTTTCTGTCCTTCTGATGCCTAGCTGTTGTAGTAGATTGCCGATTACCAGAGGCAGTCTGTGGATTTCGTTAACTTTTTCCGTCTAATGTTTTTTCGAAGCCCCCTTTCAGTATTCCATTCCCTGGCTGTGTATCAATCTATAAATCTATCCCCGGGCAGTTTGCCCAGAACCAGGGATATCTCCCCCGGTCAGCAGCATGAAAAACTGGTCGCAGACGAAAAGAAAGGGAAGATACGACGAAAATTCTGGTTGTTACCTATTCACCATGAATTGTAATAAAAGAAAACCATTAGACATGTTCGTACGTTTACGAGAGACACGCTTTTCCAGTGTGCTCCTGTCCCTTCAATGCTGCGGCCGGCATGGCCATTCCGACCGTTCCAGGGCAACGGCTGCGGTTACGCCGGCCATCTTCTTTTTCGGCGTGCGCGCTTGTGCGGGCTGCTGATGGCGGGCGCACTTGGCCAGCAATCCCTTGGTCACAGGGTCACCGCGGCGGTCCGTCCTTGACGGCCTGCAGACGAAAGCGCCCGTCTTCACAACAAGCCGCGCGGCTGGCCAAGATCTGCTCGGAAGATTTGGTGCTGATGACGGTTTTCATGTGATCACCTCCGATGTAAAAAAAGAGGGCTTTAAAGCTCTACAGATGTTTTTCTATTGGAAGTGATCCCTGGACTTCTGGCAAGGCTTCGAGCCGTCCCCGTTCCATGTAATACACGGCATCACAAAGTGTCTCAATTTCCTCCCGGCTGTGGCTGGTCAGCAAAATCGTGACCCCTTTGCTACGCAGGTTGCGCAACAGGATGTGTAGGTCGCGCACACCCTCCTGATCCAAGCCGTTAGACGGTTCATCCAAGAGCAGGAGCCGAGGTTTTTCCATGATCGCCTGTGCCAGGCCCAGACGCTGGCGCATACCGAGAGAATAGGTGCGCACCGGTTTTTTGTTCTCCGGATCAAGCCCTACCAGCCGAATAGCCTCTTTGATGTCGTCCTCATCGATGCGGTTGCGAAGGGAAGCCAGCAATTTCAGGTTTTTCAAACCACTGTATTGCGGTAAGAAACCCGGTGTCTCGATGACGGCTCCCACCTCATCAGGAAAGGCTCCGGGCCGGCTGATTTCGCACCCGAGCACCCACACCTCCCCTTCGCTGGGCCGAACCAGCCCGCACAATACGCGGAGCAACATGGTCTTCCCCGAACCGTTTCGTCCAATGATGCCGTAAATTTTCCCTTCATCCAACTGCAAGTTGATCCGCTCTAGCACCACTTGGTTCTTCATGCGTACGGTCACGTTTTTCACGTGCACAACCGTTTCGTTCACTCGCCCTGCCGCAGTCATCGTCTCCCCCCTCTTCTTCGGTTCTAGGAAATGTTCATCCGATGCAAGCGCCATGCGCCAACCCAAGCAAGCAAGCCTATCAGCAAACTGTTATACCCAAGGGACCAGATTAAGGAAAAATCGAAGACTTCCGGATCAAACAAAGTATGGCGCATTACAATTCCCTGGTTACCCGGCATCCAGCGCAGCGCCTCGACAGGTAGTGCGCCGCTCATCCAGGAGCTTACCACCACCGTCACCACAACGAAAAAAGCGAAGACGGGGCGCATCACCAGTGCCAGCACGTTTTGGGCCAACACCAGGGCAAATCCGGTCAACGCATGAAGACCAAAGGTCCAGATCAAATCTGATACTCTTATTGTGGTGTTGTCCACCGTCAAGGAGAGCCCGCTCTTTCCGCTTCCCAACATCCCCCAAGCGACCAACCCCACTATTAAAACCGCCCACGCATACACCGCCAACACGGCTACTAGTAGTGCGATCGCCTTTGCTGTCCACCAACGCAAGCGCGATTGCACGCGAAGCAAGATGAACACACCGTTTATATCTAACTCTCGGCGAGTCGAGTCCCCAAAAAAGTAAAACAGGAGAAACAGCGGTAACATCCAGGCAAGGCCATCGAGAAAATAGAGGTTTTCTTTTGTTGGACCACAAAAGGCGAAAAAAACGGCATCGAGCATCGTGGCTGATTCCCCGGATACGATTACCGCCTTTTGAACACTGCGCCACGCGAGAAATGCAAACACCACCCCGCTGACCCCTAGATGCCAGCCACGAAACGTGGTTAGGAACATCCAATGAAACAAGCGAAATGACACGCTTCGTCCCTCCCCACGTTCACGTGCGACCTTTTGTTAAAAAATGGTGTGTTTGGCTGAGTCGAAGCCCCCAAAACCCAATCAGGACGATCCAAACCAGCCAATAGCCAAATGACAGGGCCAGCACGGAGTAACGATCCATTGCGCTCAGGATGAGTAGGTGATAGGTCGGTGAAACCATGTGTACCCACGAGAATATAGGGAGATCGATTAGCAGAAAACCGAAAAACAAGAGTGCCATACCTCCGGTAAATCCATAGACCGGTGCGTTCAACTGCAATGAAAGGGCGATCGTTATCATCCCGAACCCGTATAGGCTGAGAAACAGCCAAACACCTAAAATCAGCAAGCTTAATCCAGGTGGTAAGGCCAACAACATCGGGGACAGATACAAATCAGCCAGGGTTTGCCGTGCGTATGTGCTCCAGTTCCCTTCCGCCCGAAACGCGAAGGTTGAGGTCCCGCCCGCCAGTGCTATTCCGAGCGCCACATAGGTCGCTGTTATCACAGCTAATGCTACGGCTTTTCCGTACCACCACCACTTGCGCGACCCGCACCGTAACGCATAGGTTTCTCCCCAACCTCGATCGACCACGAGATCGCTGATTCCATACAAGTACAAAGGGATGAGCACAAACATCAAAATGTGACGATTGGCGAAAATCGAAAACAGGGCGTCCCATATGTTGACATATTCGTTTTGGTTCGCGGCGTTAACCAGCACTCTTCCCCCTTGCAGGTATGCCACAAGGATGAATAGAAAAGCACATACCGTCCAGCGCCATGATGTCAGTCGTTGAATCAGTTCGACTCTTACCAAATGGACCAAACGTTGCGGTTGTCCTTTCCGTTCACGCATGCACTGATCGCCTCGTTTCCCGTAGGGCAAAGGCAAGCAATGTGGCGGTCAACATCAGCATAAGTTGGGCGAACACGGAAAAAGCGGTTGATGTGGTGATCCCAAACGGTACCCACATCCCCGGTGGCGTCCATTCCTCAAGTCCCAGTGCGGCCAGGACAAAATTGGTCACATGATAGAACACAAAAGGAGTGACCAGCGCCAGGTAGCGCTTGTCCACATAAGCGGATACAGCAAACCCAAAGGTTGCGTAAACCGCGCCAAACAAAAAGGCTAATCCCGTGGCGATGAACACAAATACATCTGGATTGCTCCAGTAAACTACATTCAAAAAGCTTACCGGCTCAAGTTCACCCGGACTCCTAGGCGGAAGCCCACGGGGCAACATCAGGTTCGTGATACCGAAGGTGATGATTAGCGGTAATGCAGTGGCAATTCCACCAGACAAGGCCACAACCGCCAACCGCATCAGGAAATAGCGCCAACGCGGCACCCGAAGAAGAACAAACCGCAGGTAGCCGGTCGTACGATCCATGACATATGCATCGGCGTGCGGCAAAACAGCCAGCAAAGGTGCCAGGATAACAAACAGCGCTGTGGGACCTTCCGCATACGCAAATAGCCACGCTTCATAGGCATTTCGATAAAACGGATGTGCACCGGGAATTACGTTCGGGCCTTCAAAATAACTGGAAAGCCCGATCATGCATAACAGTGTGCCGATTACAACAGCAAGCCAAAACGGAATCCCCAGGAATGCTCGTTGGAATTCGGTTTTCCACATTACCAGTCCCTCCTCACGACAGACGGGGGCTGTCGGAAGCCCCCGTAAAAAAAGTGATATTTTCATTAATAGTTAGGAGCATCAGGACTCTGGTTTCCTGCCGCGCGGACATCAATCGTACATGCACATACTGACCAGGATAGGCGTTGATAGGTTTGTATTAGGAATATGCCGTCGCCAATCAAATACCAATCTGAAACAGCGGTATTATCGTATAATTCACACCTTACATAGTTGCCACCCACGACAGAACTCTTCAATTGCGCCCATTCACTATAACCGCTGGCCAACGCATTTCCAGCCAGCACAGCCCCCAGTGCAATGCCAGCGCAGGTTGCAAGTAAACGTTTCTTCATTTTACAACTCATCCATAATTGATAGAATATTTTCCACCATCATTGTAGTTTGGACCACTGGATCTGTCAAGCATTTTTGGTAGGATTCTTACTAGAAGGAGAAGTTCAAAGCTATTGATATTGATTTACCATGTTTGTTAGGGTATATAAAGCTCTATTAGATGTTTACCAGTTAGTCATCCTGCCGACGATGGTCTAGCACACGAGTTGATCATATTTAGGTGTTGGCTGCTGTGCCCGAGTCATCGACGTGGCCATCATTGTCACCACCTCCCGAGAATCGGGAAAACAAATAGGCCACCTGCCTTCCGCGCAGGTGGCCTTCGGTCATTTGCGCGACGCAACTTCCTCGTTGTCAACCCGTTCAGGAACCGCAACGGGTGGTGGTTGCGGGACATCTTGTTGATGAAGCCGGGAAAAAGGGAATACAATAGGCAAGAACACGCCCACGCGGACCGCGCACGTGAATCCTCTGTAGAAAGAGGTGTGAAATTGAAAGAAAAGCTGTGGACGAAAGACTTTGTGTTGCTTTCCCTGGCCAATCTGTTTCAATTTTTCGGATTTCAGATGCTCGTGCCCACTCTTCCGGTTTATGTCACACAACACGGCGGAAACCAGACTGACGTCGGCCTCATCACCGGCATCTTCACCATTTTTGCGCTGCTGATCCGCCCGTTTACCGGCGCTGCGCTGGATTGGACCGGACGCAAACGGGTCTTGGTTGTCGGCCTGCTCCTCAACTTGTGTGCCATTGTCAGCTATGGCATTGCCCCTTCCGTCCTTTCCATCTTGTTGACGCGAATCCTGCACGGCGTCGGCTGGGGGATTTCGACCACCGCCTACGGGACGATCGCGTCCGACCTCATTCCGCCCTCCCGGCGGGGGGAAGGGATGGGATACTTCGGGTTTTCCTCCACGCTGGCGATGGCCGTCGCGCCGTTAATGGGCATCGGGATCCTCAACCGGTTCGGCTTTGGCCTCCTGTTCCCGATTGCTGCCGCGAGCACCCTCCTCTCGCTGGCCCTGACGCAGCTGGTGCGGATCCCCGCGTTGCCGGAAAACGGCGCAACCGTGGGCACGAAACCCTTTTGGGCGGGCCTGTTCGAAAGAAAAGCGCTGTTTCCCTCTTTCCTGGTAATATTCGTGACCTTCACCTATGGGGGCCTTGTCAGCTTCCTTCCCCTGTTCGGGAACGAAATCGGGATCGCCAACATCGGATGGTTTTTCACCGTGAATGCCCTGTTTTTGCTCGTCGTCCGGCCGGTGGCCGGGATCCTGTTTGACCGGAAAGGCCCATTTTGGGTGCTGATGCCGGGGGCGTGGTTCGGAATGGCGGGCCTGCTGGTGCTCTCCTACGCCTCCACCCTCGGCGGCCTGGTGCTGGCCGCCATGCTGTACGGGATCGCGTTCGGCGCCATCCAACCCACCCTGCAGGCGTGGCTCATCCAGCGCGTGCCCCCGCAAAAGCGCGGATCGGCCACCGCCACGTTCTTTTCCGCTTTTGACCTGGGCATTGGCAGCGGGGCGATGCTCCTGGGCCCCATCGCCGGCCTCACCAGCTTTGCCGTGATGTATCGCCTCACCGCGCTGTGTTTTGTGGTCTTCCTTCTGGTCTACCTGGGGTATGCGGCAGCAAAAAATCTGCCGTCACGATCTTCTAAAAAGCTGCGTACGTGATTGCCGATGAACAGGAGGACGATTGGAAATCGGCGGCGTTTTTCATTTTTTGTTCCCTTGGTATGGAGCCCCCCAGCACACCCGACGGATGCCACCAGAGCGAGTATAGACGATTCTGCACAATGTGTTATACTATTTAGCGGATTCGTCACGTTGTGATGGCAGTTTGACAGGGCTCCAAACGGACTTCCGGTTCTTCGGCTTCAACGCGAACATTTTCAGGGAAAGGAACGATCGTATGGACACCAAGACCGTTCAGCATTCCCTCGACGAGGTGCTTGCCGAAAGCGCCGTTTACGCCAACCTCCCTGCCGCGGCCCTCGTGGAACTGGCCGTCAAGCGCAGAGAGGGCACGCTCACCGCGGACGGCGCGCTCGCCGTCACCACGGGGAAATATACCGGTCGTTCCCCCAAGGACAAGTTTATCGTCGACGAGCCGTCAATGCGCGACCGGATCGCCTGGGGTCCCGTCAACCAGCCCTTCCCCCCGGAAGCCTTTGACCGGCTCCTGGCCGACGTCCTTGCGTACCTGAAAGGGCGCGACCTGTTTGTGTTCGACGGCTTCGCCGGCGCAGACCCGGCTTACCGGCTCCCCCTGCGGGTGGTGACGGAAACGGCCTGGCACAACCTGTTCGCCCGCCAGTTGTTTCTCCGCCCCACACCGGAAGAGCTGGCCGCCCATCGCCCGGCCTTTACCGTCGTCTCCGCGCCGGGCTTCCAGGCCGACCCCGCCGTTCACGGCACGAACTCGGAAGTGTTTGTCGGCATCAGCTTTGAAAAGCGCCTCGTGCTTATCGTTGGCACGCAGTACGCCGGGGAAATCAAGAAGTCCATTTTCAGCGTGATGAACGCGCTGCTGCCCGACCAAGGCGTCTTCCCCATGCACTGCTCGGCCAACGTGGGGAAAGACGGCGACGTGGCCCTCTTTTTCGGCCTGTCCGGGACGGGCAAGACCACCCTTTCGGCCGACCCGAACCGCTTCCTGATCGGCGACGACGAGCACGGCTGGTCGGACGTCGGCGTCTTTAACCTGGAGGGCGGATGCTACGCCAAGTGCATCGGGTTGTCCGCCGAAAAGGAACCGCAAATCTACCAGGCGATCCGCTTCGGTGCGGTGCTGGAAAACGTGGTGATCGACCCGGTGACGCGCCGCCCGGACTACGACAACGCGTCGCGGACGGAGAACACCCGCGCCGCCTACCCCGTCGACTACATCCCCGGCGCGGTGATTCCGGGGCGTGCCGGCCATCCGAATGTCATCCTCTTTCTCACCGCCGATGCCTTTGGCGTGCTGCCACCCATCGCCAAGCTGACGCGCGAGCAGGCCATGTACCACTTCCTGTCGGGCTACACCAGCAAGCTAGCCGGCACGGAGCGGGGCGTCACCGAACCGCAGGCGACCTTCTCGACCTGCTTCGGCGCGCCGTTCCTGCCCCTGCCTGCAAAGGTGTACGCGCGGATGCTCGGGGAGAAGATCGAACGCCACAACACGCGCGTCTACCTCGTCAACACGGGATGGACGGGCGGCCCCTACGGCGTGGGCAAGCGGATGAACCTCGCCTACACGCGGGCGATGGTCACGGCGGCCATTACCGGCGCGCTGGAGGAGGCGTCGTTCACGCCCCACCCCGTCTTCGGCGTGCTCGTGCCCGACCGCTGCCCGGGCGTACCGAGCGAGGTCCTCGACCCGCGCAACACGTGGACCGATAAGGACGCCTACGACCGGCACGCGCGGGAACTGGCCCGCCGCTTCGCCGAGAACTTTACCAAATTCACGGATGTCGACGACGCCATCCGCGCCGCCGGGCCGCGGGCGTAAAACAGGTTCACAAACACGTCGCCCTTCACCATCACCCCTTTCCATACTTTAGGCTACTCACGCCGCGTGCGCCCATCGCACGCGGCTTTTTGTGCGGCTTCGCCCCGATGGTGCAACAACAAAGGCTGCCGGTCGGTTGTACCGGCAGCCATCCTGTTCACTTACTCCCGCCATGCCTGGGGATGGTCGTCGCGCACAAGGTCGAGCTCCGCCGCCTTGGCGTTGGCCTCCACCTGCTCGACGTTCTTGACGCCGGGGATGACGCAGGTAACGGCCGGGTGCTGCAGGCACCAGGCGAGGGCCCACTGGGCCATGTCGACGCCCTCCGGGACCTCCGTGCGGCGAATCTCCTCCACCAGGCGCAGCTTTTTCTCCCGTTCCTCGTCATAGCGGCGCACATCCCGCTCACCGAACACGGCATCAGGGCGGTATTTGCCGCTCAGGTAGCCGCTTGCCAGCGGCACGCGGGCCAACACGCCGAGATCCTGGCGCTGGCAGGACGGGAAAACGTCCTCCTCCGGCCGGCGATCGAGGCGGTTGTAAACGATCTGGATCACGTCGGCACCCACGCGCGTGGCCGCTTCCACCTGGTGCATGCTGTTTTTCTTGTTCAAGGAAATGCCCAGGAAGCGGATCTTGCCGGCCTGTTTTTCTTTGTCCAGCATCGTCCACAGTTCGTCGTTGTCAAAGACCTCGTCGGTCCCGGAATGGAACTGGTACAGGTCGATGTAGTCCGTCTGGAGCGCCTTCAAGGATTCTTCCAGCTGCTGGCGCACTTCGGCGGCCGACCAGTGCTCGGTGCGGTCGCGAAAGCCGTGAAACTTGTGCCCGAACTTGGTGGCCACGACCCACCGGTCGCGTTCGCCGCGGATTGCTTGGCCAATGAGGGCTTCCGATAGGTGGTCGCCGTAGCACTCGGCGGTGTCGATGAAGTTGATGCCGAGCTCCTTCGCCCGCCCGAGGATGGCGTTCACTTCCTCCTGCGTGAAGGTTTTCCCCCATTCACCTCCGAACTGCCACGTTCCCAGGCCGATGACCGACACCTTCAGACCTGTCCGTCCCAACCGGCGATACTTCATGCGTTTTCCCTCCCTTTTCGCGGTAGCAAGAGAATCACGGCGAAGCTGACCACCGCCAGTGCCGCCGTCCCCCAGTAAACGGCTTTAAGGGACGCCGCCAGCCCCTCCTGCAGGCGCGCCACTGCCTCAGGGGCCAGATGCAGGCGCTGCACCGGGTCGAGCAAGCGGTCGACGTCGCGAAGCGGGTCCGCGCCGGCCAAGCCCGCCGCTTCGAGGTGAACGCGCAGCCGCGTGTTGAGGACGCTCCCGAGCAGCGCCGCGCCCAACGTGCCCCCAAGCACGCGCATGAAGAGATTGGCCGCCGTGGCCACGCCGCGCATGTGCCAGTCGACACTGCTCTGTACCGCCACGACGAAGGTGGTGGTGGCAAAGCCCATGCCGACACCGGTGAAAAAGGATCCCAGGGCGGCCCATACCGGACCGTGCTGCGGAATGAGCGTGACAAAGAAGGCCGCACCGACGAGCAGAAAGACGCCGCCAACCACCGCCACGGGGCGAAAGCCGAAGCGCACCATGGCCTTGCCCGACAGCGTCGCCGCCAGCGGCCAACCGACAGACATCGCCGTGAGGGTAAACCCGGCCACCAGCGCAGACCGCTCGAGCACGCCCTGCACATAGGTCGGCAGGTATGACGATACGGCGATGAGCAGCGCCCCGGTGGTGAGCGACGCCGCGTTGGACAAGGCAATGACGCGGTGTCGCCATACGGCAAGGGGCATAATCGGATCCGCGGCCCGCCGTTCCCACAGCAGGAATGCGACGACGCCCAGGAAAAAGACGGCCAGCAGGGAGAGGCTCGGCAGCGAGATCCACGTCCAGGCCACGCCCCCCTGGATGAGGGCCAACATCAGCGCGGCGATGGAGACGAGGAGGAGCGCCGCACCGGGCCAATCGAGTGCAGGGGATTTCTTCGCCACGTCCTCGTGGAGGAAGAGGGCCACCCCCGCGATGGCCAACAGCCCGATCGGGACGTTTACCCAGAACACCCACGACCAATGCAGGACCTCGACGAACAGCGCCCCCAACGCCGGCCCAATGATGGCCGACACGCCCCACACGCCGGACAGGTAGCCCTGAACCTTGGCCCGCTCCTCCAGGGTGTAGAGATCGCCGACGATCGTCGTGGCGATCGGCTGAACGGCGCCGGCACCCAGGCCCTGCAGCGCCCGGAAGGCGATCAGCGCCGGCATGCTGGTGGCCATGCCGCACAGGAGCGAACCGACCAAAAAGAGCCCGGTACCAACCACAAATGCCGGCTTGCGGCCGTAGAGGTCGGCCAGCTTCCCCCACAGGGGCATGGTGACGGCCTGCGTGAGCAAATAGGCCGAAAACACCCACCCGAGCAGGGCAAAACCGCCCAAATCGGCGACAATGCGCGGCATGGCCGTTCCGACGATGGTCACCTCGACCGCGGCCATAAACATGGCCAGCAGCACGGCGGCGAAAACCAGACGCCGATTCGTTGTCCGCCGCCCCGGCCGTTTACGTTCCGCCACCTGCGGCTCCGTTGCCGGGCTCCCCCGCCGCATGACCCTCTCCCCCCCACAACGCTCGACTCAGGCGGACAAAGGCTTCAGCCGCCCGGCTGCGGTACCCCGCCTTGCGCCACGCCAGCACCAGGGTGCGGTGCGGGCGCTCGGCCAGGTGCACATAGGCCGGAGGAAACGCTTCCCATCCGCTGCGCGCCACCATGCGCGGCACGAAGGCCACGCCCATCCCGGCTGCAACGAGGGACTGCACCGTCTCGATGTGGCTCGACTCGAAGACGATGCGCGGCTCAAACCCCGCCCGGCGGCACAACTCGAGGGCAATCTGGCGAAAGCCCTGGCCTTCCTTGAGGAAGATGAACGCCTCGTCGGCCAGGGAGCCGATCGGCACCTCGCCCTGCCGGCGCAGCGGATGGTCCGGCGGAATGGCGAGAAGGATCTCTTCTTCGCCCAACACCTCCCACGCCAGGACCTCGGGGTCAAGGGGCAGGGTAAGCAAGGCCAGGTCGACGTGGCCGCGCGCGGTGCGCTCGATCAGCTGGGCCGTCGTCTCCTCCACCAGCTGCACCTCGATCCCCGGGTAGCGCGCGCGGAAAGCAGGCAGCACGCGCGGCAGCACATGGGCGCCCGTCACGGGCAGACTGCCGATCACCAGCCGCCCTTTCTTCAGCTCCGCCACATCGGCCATTTCGCGCTGCAAATCGGCCACCAGTTCAAGGATGCGCCGGGCCCGCTCCACGAAGCGCACCCCCGCATCGGTCAGCTCCACGCCGCTGGAGCGGCGGGAAAAGAGCGGCACCCCCAGCTCCCGTTCCAGCTTGGCGATCTGTTGGCTCAAGGAAGGTTGGGCGATGTGCAGCTGCTCCGCCGCGCGAGAGATATGCCGCGTTTCGGCCACGGCGACGACGTACCGCAGTTGCCGCAATTCCATGGGCCCCTCTCCTTTGCCCGTTTCCCGTCGAAGGCACCCCGATATGGTCATGCACCCAGGAAGGCCAAGACCTCCTCGCGTGTCGGCAGTGCGGGAATGGCTCCCCGCTTCGTGGTCACGAGGGCCCCGACGGCGTTCGCAAAGCGCAGCGCCCGGCGAAGCCACGCCTCATCCTCCCATGGGCGATCTTTCGCCCGCTGGGCCAGCTGGACGAGCAGCCCGCCGACAAACCCGTCGCCGGCCCCGGTGGTATCCACGGCCCGCACCGCAAATCCCGGAACCGTTCCCGAGGCGTGCGGGGTGTGGTACACACACCCCGCTTCTCCCTTGGTGATCACCAGGAGCGAGACGCCGCGGTCGAAGAAGAACGCGGGTCCCTTGTCGCCGGCCAGGGCGTCCAGTTCCGATTCGCTTACCTTCACCACGTCGGCCAGGGCCACAGCCGACGCCGCTTCCTCGCGCATTGCCGCATCCGACGGCCACAGAGCGGGACGCAAGTTGGGATCGTAACTGACGAGGAGCCCCCGCTCCCGCGCCCGTTCAGCCATCTCCCGTGTGGCGCTGCGCGCCGGCTCCGCCGACAGCGACACCGACCCGAAATGAAAGACCGCCGCGTCATCCAGCCAGGAACCGTCCAGCTCCTCCGGGGAAAGCAGTGTGTCGGCGCCCGGATCGCGGTAGAAGAGGAAGTCGCGCTCCCCATCGGCGCGAAGCGAGACGAAGGCCAAGGTCGTCTTCGCATCTGGGGCGAGGAGGAGCGACCGGGTGTCGACACCCGTCTCCTCGAGGACGGCGCGCAGAAACCAGCCGAAGGGGTCGTCGCCCACCTTGCCCACAAATCGCGCCCGCCCCCCCAGCTTGGCCACCGCCGCGGCCACATTGGCCGGGGCACCCCCCGGCGCCTTGCGGAAGGCGGGGACGGCAGCCAGCGGCAGGCCGTTTTCCTCGGGCACAAAGTCGATGAGAAGCTCGCCCAGGGTGACCACGGTGTGCATTGCGTTCCTCTCCCCCGTCCATCGGCGGTCTTCCGTCCTTTGGCGTCGACTTTCCCGGGCGGCCCGCGGCGCCCTGCGCCGGGCCCTTCCGCCCACACGTCAATGCGCTTTCCTTTTCATTCTACCGGTTCACCGTGTGGCCCGCCAAGCCGTACCGGCTATCCCCCCGCGATCACGAGAGGAAAGGCGACGCGACGGTTCCCTCGTTCGTTCCGGACACGCTCCTCATAGGTAAAACAAATCATAAATATAAACATCATATATTTGAACTATGACTCGGGCGATGGTACGTTGAAACCAAATCCTCACGCAGGAGGGAGAGCAGCGATGCCGCGGACCCTGTTCGAAAAGATCTGGGACGCCCACGTAATCGACGAAGAACCGGGCAAACCGGCCCTCCTCTACATCGACCTGCACCTCGTCCACGAAGTGACGTCTCCGCAGGCCTTTGAAGGACTGCGCCTGGCCGGACGCCGCGTTCGCCGGCCCGACCTTACCTTCGCCACCATGGACCACAACGTCCCCACGGACGACCCGTTCACCCTCACCGACCCGATCGCCAAGCAGCAGATCGAGACGCTGGAGCGAAACTGCCGGGAGTTCGGCATTCGCCTCGCCGGATTGGGCCACCCCGACCAGGGCATCGTCCACGTAATCGGGCCGGAGCTCGGCCTCACTCTCCCCGGCAAGACGATCGTGTGCGGCGACAGCCACACTTCGACCCATGGCGCCTTCGGGGCCCTGGCCTTTGGCATCGGCACGAGCGAAGTGGAACACGTGCTGGCCACGCAATGCCTGCCGCAGTACAAGCCCAAAACAATGGAAGTGCGCGTTGACGGCCGCCTGAGTCGCGGCGTAACGGCCAAGGACCTGATCCTGGCCCTCATCGCGGCCTACGGGACCGACTTTGCCACCGGGCACGTGATCGAGTACACCGGCGAGGCCATCCGCGCCCTGACGATGGAAGAACGCATGACCGTGTGCAACATGTCGATCGAGGCCGGCGCGCGGGCGGGCATGATCGCCCCCGACGACACCACCTTCGCCTACCTGGAAGGTCGCCGCTACACACCGAAGGGAGCGGCCTGGGAGCGGGCCTTGGCCGACTGGCAGGCCCTCCCCACCGATCCCGGCGCCACGTACGACGCCCGCGTGACCCTGAACGCATCCGAACTGGCCCCAATGGTCACCTGGGGGACCAACCCGGCCATGGGCGTACCGGTGACGGGCCGCGTGCCCGATCCGGACGACTTCCCCACCGAAACGGAGCGCAAGGCGGCAGCGCGAGCACTGGACTACATGGGCCTGGAGCCGGGCACGCCAATCACCGACATCCCCATCGACCGCGTCTTCATCGGTTCCTGCACGAACAGCCGCATTGAGGACCTGCGCGCCGCCGCCCGCGTCGTGCGCGGAAAAAAGGTTCATCCCCGTGTGCGGGCAATGGTCGTCCCCGGCTCGCAGCACGTCAAGCGACAGGCTGAAGCGGAGGGACTCGACCGCATCTTCCGCGAAGCGGGCTTCGAGTGGCGCGAACCGGGCTGCAGCATGTGTCTGGGAATGAACCCGGACATCCTCGCCCCCGGAGAGCGGTGCGCCTCCACTTCCAACCGCAACTTTGAGGGACGTCAGGGGCGCGGCGGCCGCACCCATCTCGTCAGCCCGGTCATGGCCGCGGCGGCGGCCATCGCCGGCCACTTCGTTGACGTCCGCGAATGGGACCTCGACGGCTAAGCGCGCCCCAGGCACACCGCTGCGCACCGTTTTGTCGCCCGCGACAGCAAATTGCGCGAAACGTCCAATGCCGCCGACGAGGAGGGGACCCGCATGCAACCGTTTCGTGTCCACACCGGCCTTGTTGCCCCGCTAGACCGCGTCAACGTCGACACCGACGCCATCATCCCCAAGCAGTTTCTAAAGCGCATCGAACGCACGGGCTTCGGCCAGTTCCTCTTTTACGACTGGCGCTTTCGGGACGACGGATCGCCCAACCCCGACTTTGTCCTCAACCAGCCACGCTACCAGGGTGCAAGCATTCTCCTAGCACGGCACAACTTCGGCTGCGGATCGTCGCGTGAGCACGCTCCCTGGGCTCTCTTGGATTACGGCTTTCGCGTCGTCATCGCCCCATCCTTCGCCGACATCTTCTACAATAACTGCTTCCAAAACGGCATCCTGCCGCTGAAGCTGGACGAACACGTCGTCGACGAGCTGTTCCGCCGCACCGAAGCCACGCCGGGTTACACGCTTACGGTCGACCTGGAGCGATGCGTCGTTCGCGACGAGGACGGTTGGGAGACGGCCTTCGCCATCGACCCGTACCGCCGTGAGCGCCTCCTTCTTGGCCTCGATGACATTGGCCTGACGCTGCAAAAGGCGGACAAGATTGTGGCATATGAAGAACGAATGCCGGAGTATTACCGCATCCCAGAAAATGTATAACAGAGGGGGCAACCCCCCTCTTTTTGTGTGGCGTCCAAACCGTTAAATTACATAAACGTGATCGCCAAACCATTCCGATTCCCTCTGTCCCTGCGGCCTTTCCAATGCGGAAAACCACTCGATCTGCACAAGGCGTTGGAGCAACGCCCTCACGTTCTTCCCATTCGGTCCGTACCGTTTTTCATCCCGCTGTTGGGAAACCATGACCATCTGAATCCACCCCGCTGTTGGGCTGCCATCCTTCTCTCCTCCGCCGCTGCACGGATGGTTTCCTTTGCCGTGACGCGGTCTTTGGCGAGGAGCGCTTTCTGAATCGCCCGAACGACCAAAATGGCGTCCGGAACGCCCGAGTTCAACCCGCGCGCCGAACGGGGCAAACAGATGGGCAGCTTCACCGGCGAGGAGAACGCGGCAATGCACATCCAACGTCCAGGCCTACCCCTTCCACCCCGCCGTAAGGTGCTTGAAAAACAACCGGGAAGGGAAGGAACATCTGGAAAGGGATCGTGCAGCTGCCGGAGGCGTGGCGGCTGGTTACGATAGAAGGCCAAGTGTTTCACCACTTGGCGCGCTGGATGAAACGGCATGGGGCCAGATGGAACGAGAAAGGCGCGGATCATTTGGCGCGAGTGTTGGCGGCCAGAGGAAATGGGGAATGGCCACGGAGGGATGGGGAGACACAAGTTTATATGAACAGAGGCTGTGGCAAAGGGTTCGTGTGAGGTCTTTGCCTACTAACCTCTTCACAGCCTACTAACCTCTTCACACGGACTTCGAATGGAACTGGATTGAAAAAAATGATGTTGATTTTTATAATCATTATCAGATGATAATAATACTACATCATGGAGGGGACATCATGACGGTCTATTCCTTCTCTGCGGAAACAGTTGACGGAAAAATCGTCCCTTTGGATACATACAAGGGTAAAGTATTGATGATTGTCAACATTGCCAGCGCGTGCCGCTTTACCCCTCAGCTGGAAGATCTGCAAAAACTGTATGAGAAATACCATGTCCACGGTTTTGAAATACTCGGTTTCCCCTGCAACCAATTCGACAACCAGGCGCCGGGGACCAACGAAGAAGTGGCCAGTTTTTGCCGGCTGAACTACGGCGTGCGCTTTCCGGTCTTCGCCAAGGTGGACGTGAACGGGGAAAACGCCCATCCGCTTTTTCAATACTTGAAAAACGAAGCGCCCTTCCGGGGATTTGACGAAGAGAACCCGGTGGCGAAGCTAATGAAACAAATGATCATGGACAAATACCCGGAATATTATATGGGAAATCAGATCAAATGGAATTTCACCAAATTCCTCATCGACCGCCAAGGCCAAGTCGTCCGCCGCTATGAACCCTACGAAGAACCGCTGGATTTTGAACAAGACATCGCCCAACTGGTTCTGCAATGAAGCACGCTCCGGCACCCGGCCCCGCTGCCACGGTTGCGCGAATGAATTGACGGACCGTGCGTAAAATGACATAATGTAGGCAGCAAAGGGCGCGCTCGCCTGTCGCCAAGGCACGTTAGCCGCCACTAACGCGCCGTTTCTTATTGATGCAGGGCCAATCGAATGATCTCGACAACCAGGGAGAGCAGCATCAGCAACAGGATCGCGAGATCCTGGGGGTTTTCGCGTTTCATCCGTCTCACCTCCCGTGGTTGTTCACCGCGGTAGGCGAGCCCCCACCCTTTGTTGCCTGTGTTTTTTATTTTATCATACACGTTTGGAAACTACTACTATTTTTCATCAATAAAATTTGAATTGTCAGTATTCTGTTCGTTGAACTCTTTCCCGCGCATTTTATGAAATTCGGTCCGATGCTTCGCGGAAACGACATCATTTGCACGCGCTTTTACCCGCCTCCCGGGTCTCGCAACCTCCTTGCGCCGTCTCCGCTCTGCCCACACCGTCCCAAACACCCGCATCAAAAACGGGAAACCCTTCAGGCCGGCTCTGCAAGATTTCCCGCGCGCAACGAATCACGCTCGTTTTATCCCCTACGTGTTGATACTGGGCTCGCCGTGCATGCGTTGCAATGCCTGCTCTTGCACGAAAAGAAGCAGCACAAAGCTGGCAAGAATGATCGCCTCGATGCGGAACGGACCGGAAGCCTTGCGGCGGCACGCCTGTTCTTCCCGGCCCCGTCGCGCGGAAGAACGGATTGAGGGTACAAAAGGCGCCGCGTCTCCCGGTATAATGGTGAGAAACGAGTGGACATGCGAAGGAGGATGGCCATGACCACCAAAACCAAGCAACTGATCACCCAGACGGAAACCTACGGGGCGCACAACTACCATCCGCTCCCCGTTGTGATCGCCCGCGCCGAGGGCATCTGGGTGGAAGACGTCGAGGGGAACCGATACCTGGACATGCTCAGCGCCTACTCGGCGGTAAACCAGGGGCACCGCCATCCGAAAATCATCCGCGCGCTGAAGGAGCAGGCCGACCGCGTCACCCTCACCTCGCGGGCCTTCCACAACGACCAGCTCGGCCCGTTTTGCGAAAAGCTCTCCCGCCTGACCGGCAAGGACATGGTATTGCCGATGAACACCGGCGCCGAAGCGGTGGAAACGGCCATCAAGGCCGTGCGCCGGTGGGGGTACTGGAAGAAGGGCGTGCCCGAGAACCAGGCGGAAATCATCGTCTGCGAGAACAACTTCCACGGGCGAACGATCACCGTCATCTCCTTCTCGTCGGAGGAGGCGTACCGCGAGGGGTTCGGCCCCTTCACACCGGGTTTCAAGATCATTCCCTACGGCGACATCCGCGCGCTGGAGGAGGCCATCACCCCCAACACCGTCGCCTTCCTCGTTGAGCCGATCCAGGGTGAAGCGGGCATCATCGTGCCGCCTGACGGGTACCTGCGCCAGGCTTACGAGCTGTGCAAGCGGCACAACGTTCTGTTCGTCGCCGACGAGATCCAGACCGGCCTCGGCCGCACCGGCCAGCTCTTTGCCTGCGACTGGGAAGGCGTCAAGCCCGACGTCTACATCCTCGGCAAGGCGCTCGGTGGCGGCGTCTTCCCCGTCTCGGCCGTGGTCGCCGACGAGGAAATCCTCGGCGTGTTCAACCCCGGCTCCCACGGCTCCACCTTCGGCGGTAACCCGCTGGCCTGCGCCGTGGCCATCGCCGCCCTGGACGTCATCGAGGAGGAGCGGCTGGCCGACCGGGCACGCGAACTGGGTGCGTACTTCATGGATGAGCTGAAAAAGATCCAGCACCCCGACATCAAGGAAGTGCGCGGCAAGGGGCTGCTCGTCGGCATGGAACTGCATACCCCGGCCCGCCCGTACTGCGAAAAACTGAAAGAAAAGGGCCTCCTGTGCAAGGAGACCCACGAAAACACGATCCGCTTCGCCCCGCCGCTCGTCATCACCAAGGACGAGCTCGACTGGGCGCTGGAGCGCATCCGCGCGGTGTTTGCGGGGTAAGTTGGATCG
>PKQU01000037.1 GCA_017577925.1 Bacillota bacterium | reverse complement strand
GCGGTCAAGCTGGTGGTCCACTTCCTCGATGCCGACGCGCCGCGCCCCTACCGCCGCAGAGCCCAGGCCACGTTTGTGGTGGGGGTCGTCGAATTCGCCCGGCGACCGGCCAATGTGCTCGCGGCGGCCTATCCCCTGCTGGTTCGCTCCTTGTCCAACCTGCTCATCGTGCTGACGGAAGAGGGGGAACAGCCGGAGACCTATTTCATCACACTGGAGCAGGGGTGCTACCCGATCGGCGAGAGCGTCGATCCCGAGGGGTACATGGAACGGGTATGGGCCCGTCTGGCACCGCTGGCGACAGCGCAGCTGGTCATCGACAACCGTTTCGAGCGGGATCTGCCGCCGGAACTGTGGGAGGGGGATGAACGGACGGCCGCGCTGTCTGAAGCCGGCCGGCGGCTCGCGGCGTGGGACGTGCTGCCGGCCCCCTTTCCGCTGGAGGAGCTGCTGGATGCCCGTGACCTGCGCCACCTCAAGCGGCTGTTTGGAATCGGTGGCCTCAGCTACGGAAACCTCAGCGTGCGGCGCGACGAGACGACCTTCTGGATGAGCGCCAGCGGCGTCAACAAGGCCGATTTGCGCGAAATCGGCCGCGACATCCTCCTCGTCAAAGGATATGATGAGGTCGCCAACGCCATCGTCCTGAGCGTGCCGCCGCACATCGAGCCCCGGCGGGTTTCCGTGGACGCCATCGAGCATTGGATGATCTATCGAGAGAACCCCGAGGTGGGGGCCATTGTCCACGTGCACGCGTGGATGGAGGGGATTCCGTCAACGGAGATCAATTACCCGTGCGGCACGCGGGAATTGGCCCAGGAAGTGGCCAAGTGCATCCGCCGCGCGCCGGACCCGTCCCGCGCGGTGGTCGGCCTGAAGAACCATGGCATCACCGTCACCGGGCTGTCGCTGGAGGAGATCTTTGCGCGCCTCGAAGGAAAGCTGATCCGCCAGGTACCCATGACCTAAAGACAGAAAAAAAGTCCCGCATCCCGGGGAACGGATGCGGGCCATTTGGGAGAGGAGAAACCGGAGGAAGAGCTTAATGGGGAAACGTAAGCTTCTCCGCGGTTTCGCAACACCCGGGGAGGTGCTGCTGGTCCTATCTTTGACCGAAATCGCCACGATTATACCTCTTCCTCCACAATTTTTTTCACGCCCGGTTTCCGTGGTGTGGATTTGGCGCCGACGTGGCGCTTTCTTTTTTTGCCGAAATCGTTGTGCTACCATGGAAGCGGACGATCAGGGGGGAACAAGGATGCGCGTCATCGCCGGACGCTTGAAGGGACGCCGCCTCGCGTCCGTTCCCGGGACGGACACCCGGCCGACGACGGACCGGGTAAAGGAAGCCCTATTCAACATCATCGGCCCCTACTTTAGCGGCGGCTGGGGGCTTGACCTCTATGCCGGGACCGGCGCGCTGGGCATCGAAGGGCTCAGCCGCGGGCTGGAGCGCGTCGTCTTCGTCGATGCAAGCCCGCGGGCCGTTCGGGTCATCCGCACCAATCTCGAAGCGCTGGGGCTCACCGCCCAGGCAGACGTGTACAAAGCCGACGTTCGTCGCGCTTTGGCCGATCTTGGGCGGCGGGGGCTTCGTTTTGACGTGCTGTTTCTCGATCCGCCCTATGCCCATCAGCATATCGCCGAGGATCTGTCCGAGGCCGCTCTGCGTGGCATCGTGCGCCACGGTGCCGTGGCGGTGGCCGAGCACAGCCGGACGGTGGAGTTGCCGGCGCGGATCGAGGGATTCGTCAAGGTGAAGACCAGCACCTACGGCGATACGGCGCTATCCGTGTTCCGGTACGAAGACGAAAACCAGAGAAACAGCAATGACGAGACGGGTGAGGAAGACGAGGAAAAGGGGGAGAGAATGTGATCATTGCGGTGTATCCCGGCAGTTTCGATCCCGTTACCTACGGTCACCTCGACATCATTCAGCGGGGAGCCAAGGTGTTTGACAAGGTGATTGTGGCCGTGTTGCGCAACCGGAACAAGACCCCGCTGTTTACCGTGGAAGAGCGGGTGGAACTGTTAAAGGCGGTCACGAAGGACATTCCCAACGTGGAGGTAGATTTTTTTCACGGGCTGCTCGTCGACTACATGCGCCAGAAACGGGCGCGGGTGATCATCAAAGGGCTGCGGGCGGTGTCCGATTTCGAGTATGAGATGCAGATGGCGTCCATCAATCGTAAACTGAATAACGATGTGGAAACCTTTTTTATGATGACCAACAACCAGTACTCGTTCCTCAGCTCGAGCATTGTGAAGGAAGTGGCCCGCTTTGGCGGGCCGGTGAACGACTTGGTGCCGCCGGTTGTGGAAGAGGCCCTGCGCCGGAAATTCGCCGAGCTGGCCGCCGAGGCGTCAGCGACGGGGCGGGCGGCGGAAGGGGCGCGAAGCGACGAACGTCGCTAGGCCCAGCAGCACCAGGGCCAGGGCGAAGAGGAGCGTCGCAGCCGCCCATTGCAGCCATCCGCCGGGCAGATGTCCCGTCTGCGGCGTCCAGGGCAAGAGGGGGACCCATGCGGGCAGGGCGTGCGATTGCCAGCGCGCGCTGGTCCACCACGCGACCCCCCCGGCAAGGACGGCGTGGACGACGCGGGCGATCAGGTATGGCTTGAGGCGCATCCCCAGCGCGCTGACGATGCTGGCCACCTGGGCGTGAATGGACAGCCCGCCCCACGCCAGGAGGGCGCTCACCGACGCGAGCACCACCGGCGTGGAGACGCCGCCCGCGGCGTCGGCGGCGGTGCGCGTCCCCATGGTCACCTCGAAGGTGCCGGCCACAAGGGTCGGAAGGAAGTCGGACGGCACCCCAAAGGGGGACAAGATGAGGGCCAGCGCCGCGCTCAGCAGTGCGGCGATCCCCGAACGGGTGAGCAGGTCGAGCAGCACGGAAAACAGAATGATGAACCCGCCGATCACCAGCAGGGTTTGCAGCGACGACCAGACGGCGTCACCCAACACTTGTCCCAGGGGCCGGGAGTCTGCCTCCCGCGCGCGATGCATGGCGCGGAGGGCGCGCAGCAGGAGCCAGCCTCCTTGCGGCGGGCGGTAGACGGTGCGCGCACCCCGGCGGTCGTAAAACCGCATCGCCACCCCGATGAGGAGGGCGGTTCCGTAGTGCACGGCGGCTAGAAATCCGGCAGCGGCGGGGTTGTGAAGAAAGCCGGCAGCCACGACGCCGCCGATGAACAGGGGGTCGGCCGTGGAAGCGAACGCGACGAGGCGTTCCGCTTCCGGGCGGGTGAGCAACCCTTGGCCGGCAAGGCGTACGGCCATTTTGGCGCACACGGGGTAGCCAGAGGAAAAGCCCATCGTGAGCACGAGGGCCCCCGTTCCCGGCACGTTAAAGAGCGGCCGCATCAAGGGCTCGAGAAGCACGCCGCAAAAGTGGGCCAGTCCGAAGGCGACGAGCACCTCTGACACGATCAGGAACGGCAGCAAAGCGGGAAAGACGATCTCCCACCAGATGGTCAGCCCCCGCAGGGACGCTTCGAGAGCGGGCTTGGGCGCCACGATGATGCAGGCAGCGACGACGAGTACCAAGCCACCGAACAGGCCGGTTCGCAGTGGAGCGCGTTTGGGCATACTCGACCTTCCTTCCCGCGCACGACGAAGGGCCGCGTGCTGTTACACGCACATCATACGCGGGGCTGTCCGCGAATAGACCCTTTGCGAGGAGTACGACACGCGAGGTGAAAACGGTGGGGAACCCGAAAATCGGCTTGGTCCTGGGTGCCGGGGGAGCGCGGGGCATGGCGCATCTCGGCGTCCTCAAGGTTCTCGAGGAGCGGGGCATTCGTCCCGATTGCATCGCCGGCTCGAGCATGGGCAGCCTGGTGGGGGTGCTGTATGCCAATGGCTTAAACCTGTCCATGCTGGAGCGCCTTGCCACCCACCTGCGCCGCAAGCATTGGCTCGACATGACCGTGCCCAAGCTGGGGTTTGTGGCCGGCGAAAAGGTAAAGCAGCTGATCCGCCTCCTCACCCACGGCAAAAACCTGGAGGACCTTTCCCCGCCGGTCGCGGTGGTGGCCACCGATCTCGAGCGCGGCGAACGGGTGGTGTTTCGTACGGGACCCATTGACCAGGCGGTGCGCGCCAGCATGTCGATCCCGGGTATTTTCGTCCCCGAATCCATTGATGGGCGTCTCTATGTGGATGGTGCCGTCACCGACCGCTTGCCTGTCGACGTCGCGCGCGAGATGGGGGCCGACTTCATCATTGCCGTCGACGTGACGCCGTTTCAGCTTTCGACGCGCATCCAGTCCATTTTCGACGTGATCGCACAGACGATCGACATTCTGGAAAAAGAAGCAAATCGAAGCCGCGTGCTGCAGGCCGATGTGGTGATCAGTCCCGATGTGGGACGGTTCAGTTCCACGGCGTTTACCGACATTGGGGAGATTATCGCCGAGGGCGAGAAGGCGGCGCGGGCCGCGATCGACGAAATCGAGGAGAAGCTGCGCCGATGGGAGGGGGCCCGATGAATCCCCGCTGCGTGCGGACATGGCTGAGGCGGCTCGGGGTTGCACTGGGGGTTGTGGTCCTGCTCTTGGTTCCCGTGCCTTACTACATCACCAAACCGGGTCTTGCCGAGCCGATTCACGCCATGGTGCGCGTCGAGGGCGGGGGCGCGACAGGGGAGGGAGCGTTTTTGCTCACCACCGTGTCGATGATGCCGGGGAACGTGGCCCTGTACGCCATCGCCGCCCTTCATCCGTTCTATGATGCCCTGCCCAAGCAGCAGATCCTCGCCCCTCACGAGTCGCCGGAGGAATACACCCAGCGCCAGCTGCAGGTGATGCGCCAGTCGCAGGAAAACGCCGAGATTGTTGCCTTTCGCAAGGCCGGCCTGCCGGTCGACGTGCGCGCGGTCGGAGTCCGCGTCCTCGAGGTGCGGCGCGACGGTGCGGCGGCGGGGGTGCTGGAGCCGGGTGATGTCCTCGTACGCGTGGACGACCGTCCGGTGCGCACGCGTGAAGAGCTTCTTCGTGCGCTCCAGGGCCGCCGTGCCGGGGAGACGGTCCGCGTCGCGTTCCTGCGGGAAGGGAAAAGGCGGGAAGCCGCCATTCGCCTCAAGCCCCTCCCCCTCGAGCCGGGTGAGCCGCACCGGGCGGGCCTGGGTATCGTGCCGGCCACCGAGCGATCCGTCACGCTGCCACGCCGCGTTACGGTGAATGCGGGCAGCATCGGCGGGCCTTCGGCGGGGCTCATGTTTACCTTGGAAATCCTGAACCAGCTGGATGGGCGAGACTGGACGAAGGGGTACCGCATCGCCGGAACCGGCACGATTGACGAGGAAGGCCGGGTTGGTCCCGTTGGCGGGGTGCACCAGAAGGTGTGGGCGGCGGTGCGCGCCGGTGCGGACATTTTTTTCGTCCCGGCCGCCGCTGCCCCAGGCGAACCGTCAAATGCCGAGGTGGCCAAGCGGGCCGCCAAACGCTTGGGAAGCACGCTGCGCGTTGTTCCGGTGCGGACGGTCGACGACGCGCTGCGCTTTCTGGCGGAGCTGCCGCCGAAAGCGGAGGCGGGGCCGGACGCGGGAGTATAAGGGCCTACACCTGCACCGGGGACTGGCGAAACTCGCGGTTCCACTCCGTGGCGGCGACTTCTGGCGGGTACCCCAAGGCGTACACCCGCGCCGCGCGCAGGTCGAAGGCAAACAGCGGGTGGTCGAGCTCGCTCGCCCGCGTCACCAGGGGCACGGTCACGTGTTTCTTGCGCAGGCGCAAGAATTCCCGGCCGCGGGTGGTAAACCCGAGCACCCGCAGGTAGGGGACGCCGGCACGGAGGTTGAGGGCACGGAAGCGCTCCTTTGTCAGACGGAGGAGCAGGTGGACAAGGGCGCGCTGCAGCCGCGTCCACGTGTACCGCTTTGTTTTAGCGGCGCGCAGGAAGGCGTCGAAGGAGGGCGCGCTGCGTACGGCGCGCAGCAGGCGGTGTTCCAGGCCCTCGTCCACATCGAAAATGGTGGCGATCTCCTCCGGTTCCAGAACCGCAAACTGGTGCAAGAGAAGCGGGTAAAACCGCTCCCAGTGCATCGGCGCGCGGCCGGATGTTTCCTCGCGCTTTAGGATGGCGTAGGTGGTTTCCGGCACATAGGGGCGTACGGCGTCGAGCCGACCGGTGTTGAGCCACAACCGGCGGATGGCTGTGGCGCTGGCGATGCGCTTGTCCGTTGGCGCCGGGTCGTGGTACTCCGCCTTTTCGCGACGGATGGTGACGGGACGGATGGCGCTGTTCATCCGCCGCAGGGCAAGACAGTAGTGCAGGCCGAGGATGTTGTTGGGCTGGTCGACGGGGAGCGGCGGGCGCCCCTGCGCCGCTTGCCAGGCGTTGACGGCGTGCCCGAAGGCCTTGGGAAAGCTCATCCCCTGCGCCAGCGCCTCCCGGAGCCGGGCACGAAACCCTTCCGGTTCCTCGGCCAGGTGTTCGGCTAGCTCCAGCATCCAATCGATGGACCCGCTCTCGCTGCCGAAGCAGACGGCGTCAATCCCGCCCAGGGCTTCCAGGCAGGCCATGGCCCCCCACGCGAAGAGCTCGGCGTTTTGGGTGGCGTACACGACCGGCAGTTCCAGCACCACGTCGACCCCCTGGCGAAGGGCCATCTCGGTTCGCGACCACTTGTTCGTCAGGGCCGGCTCACCGCGCTGCAGGAAATTGCCGCTCATCACCGCGACGACCACGTCGGCTCCGGTAACCTCCCGCGAGCGCAACACGTGATAGGCGTGGCCGTTGTGCATGGGATTGTATTCGATGACGATGCCGACGGCGCGCATGGGATGCCTCCTTTCGCGCGTTCTCGGTAGGATTATAACAGGGCGACGGAAAGGCGGCGATGCGCCGGACCGAGCGTTGACAAATCGAAATCGGGAAGGCTATAATCAAACGTGTTGTCCTCGAGGTGAATGATATGATGATCCTTCGGTTGCCCGAGTTGGAAGGGCAGCAAGGCAAGGCGCTCCGCGTGCATGAGGTGTTTGCGGCCGACGAGCTGGTCCGTATGCATCCGCAGGTGCAGTCGCTGTCGCCGGTGACGGTGGATGCTGAAGCGCGCTACGAGGCCGGCGAGGTGCGCGTGGAAGGCACGTTGAGTGGTTCCCTGGTCTTGTCCTGTTCGCGCTGTTTGAAGGCGTTTCCCTACTCCTATTCCATTTCCGTGGACGAGCGCTTTGTCCGTGCATCAAGCGGCGAGACAGCGTCCGAGGAAACCGATGAGGAGAATGTCCACGTCGTAGACGGCGATACGGTGGACCTGAAGCCGTACCTGGTCGAGCTGATCGCACTTGCCATTCCGTTTGCGCCGCTGTGCAGCGAGGCGTGCAAAGGCTTGTGCCCGGTATGTGGCGTCGACCGCAATGTGGAAAGCTGCTCCTGCCGTACCGAGCGGATCGATCCACGCCTGGCGCCTTTGGCCGAGCTTCTCGCCGCGCAAATGGGGCAAGGTGAACAGAAGGGGCCAAACGGGAAGCCAAAAGAGCCAAATGATACGTAACGCCGAAGGGGGTGGCAGCCATGGCAGTGCCTTTCCGGCGGACTTCGAAGCAGCGCAAGCGCAAGCGTCGCACGCATTTCAAGCTGGAGGTTCCGGGTCTTGTCCGCTGCCCGGAGTGCGGTGAGCTGAAGCTCAGCCATCGCGTGTGCCCGGCGTGCGGCACGTACAAAGGCGTGCAAGTCATCAAGAAGTAAGGAAAGGATGGAGTTGACCCCACCCCGCGCCCATACGGCGCGGGGTTTTGTGCTGTTTCGCCCCTTGTATTTTTTGGCGCGGCAGCCTATACTAAAGCTAAACTTGTGAGTAGGTCATAAGAGAATCTCATAACAGGTGGTGGTAGTCATTCGGCGGCTCCCGAAGCGTGAGCGCCAGAAGGCCCTGATGGCCCTGTTGACCGAAAACCCGGTTTTAACCGACGAGGAACTTGCGCAACGGTTTGGCGTCAGCGTGCAGACCATCCGCCTCGACCGCTTGGAGCTGGGCATCCCGGAACTGCGCGAACGCTTGAAGGATGTGGCCCGCCGTCAATTGGATCCGATTCGCTCCCTTCAGCAGGATGAAGTGATCGGCGAGATCGTTGACCTGGAACTGGATCGTTACGCCATTTCCATCCTCGACATTGGCGACAGCCATGTCTTCGCCCGCACGGGGATCGCCCGCGGACACCACATCTTCGCGCAGGCCAATTCGCTGGCGGTGGCGGTCACCGACGCGGAGGTGGCGCTTACGGCTTCGGCGCGCATTCGGTTTGTGCGTCCCGTGTACCGGGGGGAGCGGCTGGTGGCCAAGGCCAATGTGATCGCGTCCGACCCGGAGCGCAATCGTGTGCGGGTGGAGACGCGGGTTGGTGGGGAGCTGGTGTTCAGCGGCACGTTTACCGTCTACCGTGCGGCGCGCGACGCACAGCGAGGGGCAGGAGGGATCGCCGATGCGGATCGCCATTGACGCCATGGGCGGGGATCATGCACCGCAGGCCATTGTTGACGGGGTGCTGCGTGCCGCAGCGGAGCGTGCCGATGTGGAGTTCGTCCTGGTGGGCGACGAGACGGCCCTGGTTGCCCTGGGCGCCACTTGGCCGCGCAACGTGCGCATTCGCCACGCGCCCGAGGTGATCGGCCCCGACGAGGAGCCGGTGCGCGCCATCCGCCAGAAGAAGCATTCGTCCCTTGTCACGGCGGTAAAAATGGTGAACGAACGGGAGGCGGATGCCTGCATTTCCGCCGGCAACACCGGCGCGTACATGGCCGCGGCCCTCCTGTATGTCGGCCGCATTCCCGGCATTGAACGCCCGGCGCTGGCACCGGTCTTTCCCACGACGGGTTCGTGGGGCGTTCTCGTGCTCGACGTCGGCGCCAACGTTGATGCGCGGCCCCAGCACCTGTTGCAGTATGCGGTGATGGGGAGCGTCTACGTATCGAGCGTGGAAGGGGTGAACAACCCCCGCGTCGGCCTGCTCAATATCGGCACCGAAGCCACGAAGGGCAACGAGCTGACCAAAGCGGCCTACGCCCTGCTGGAACAAGCGAACCTCAATTTCATCGGCAATGTCGAGGCGCGCGACGTGCTCGCCGGCGTGGCCGACGTCGTCGTATGCGACGGCTTCAACGGCAACGTTTTGCTCAAAGCGGCGGAAGGGACGGCGGAGACCATCTTTCGCGTGCTGCAGGAAGAGCTGACCGGCCGGTGGACGCACAAACTGGCCGCGGCCCTGCTGCGTCCCGCGTTTCGCCGCCTGAAGGCGCGCATGGATTACAAGGAGCACGGCGGCGCTCCACTTCTGGGGATCAACGGGCCCTGCATCAAGGCCCATGGTTCGTCGGACGCGCGTGCCATCCACAATGCCGTGCGGCAAGCCATCGCCTTTGTGGAACGCGACGTGCTCGGCTCGATTTCACGACAACTGGGATAGGAAGGGAAGCCCTATGGAGCGTTATGGTGTGGGAATCTTGGGGACGGGTTCGCACCTGCCGGAGAAAGTGCTTTCCAACGCCGACCTGGAGAAGATGGTCGAGACGAGTGACGAATGGATCGTCACGCGCACCGGCATTCGCGAGCGGCGCATCGCCCGGCCGGAGGAGGCGTCCTCCGATCTGGCCCTCGCGGCAGCGCGCAAGGCCCTCGACGCCGCCGGCGTGGCGCCGGAGGACATCGATCTGATCGTTGTCGCGACGGTGACGCCGGACATGATGTTCCCCTCGACGGCATGCATCGTGCAGGAAAAGCTGGGGGCCACGCGCGCGGCGGCCTTCGACCTGTCGGCGGCCTGCTCGGGCTTTATGTACGGCGTGGCGGTCGCGTCCCAGTTCATCCGCACGGGCATGTACCGGTATGCCCTCGTCATTGGCGTGGACTGTCTGTCGAAGATTACCGACTGGACCGACCGCGCCACCTGCGTCCTCTTCGGTGACGGGGCCGGCGCGGTGGTGCTCGGCCCGGTGCCGGAGGGTTACGGCTTTCTTTCCTTTGAGTTGGGCGCGGATGGCAGTGGCGGCGACCTGTTGAAGCTGCCGGCCGGCGGATCGCGCCTTCCCGCGTCGGAGGAGACGGTGCGCGGGCGGCAGCACTACATCGCCATGAACGGCAGCGAGGTGTTCAAGTTTGCCGTGCGCATCCTCGGCGCCGCGGCGGAAGAGGCGCTCAAAAAGGCGGGGCTGACGAAGGAAGACGTGGATTTTCTCGTTCCCCACCAGGCCAACTACCGCATCATCGAAGCGGCCATGCGTCGCCTCGGGCTTGCGGAAGACAAGGTGGTGATCAATCTCGACCGCTACGGCAACATGTCGTCGGCGTCGGTGCCCGTCGCCCTTGACGAGGCCGTGCGCGCCGGACGGGTGCGCGCAGGGGATCGCCTTGTCCTCGTCGGGTTTGGCGGCGGTCTCACGTGGGGCGCTGCGGTGCTGCGCTGGTGGGATGCGAAGAAGGAGGGATGAGGCATGGGGAAAGTGGCGTGGGTGTTTCCGGGACAAGGTTCGCAGGTCGTGGGGATGGGCAAGGCGATTGCCGAAGCGGATGCCGATGCGCGGGCCGTGTTTGATTCGGCGGACGAAGCGCTGGGCTTCGCCCTGTCGCGTCTGTGCTTCGAGGGCCCGGAAGAGGAGCTGCGCCTCACCGTCAACACGCAGCCGGCCATTTTGACAACGAGCGCAGCCCTCCTGGCGGTGTGGCGGAAGGCCGCACCCCAGCCCGATTTTGTGGCCGGCCACAGCCTCGGCGAGTATACGGCCCTTGTGGCGGCAGAGGCTCTCTCCTTCGTCGACGCCGTGCGCATCGTGCGCCAGCGCGGGGCGTTCATGGAGGAGGCCGTCCCCGCCGGGCAGGGCGGCATGGCCGCCGTCCTCGGGATGGAGCGGGACGCCCTGCAGGCCATCGTCGACGCGGTGTCCGCCGAGGGGGACGTTGTCGAGCTGGCCAACTTGAACTGCCCCGGGCAGATCGTCATCTCCGGGACGATTGCGGGGGTGAAGAAGGCCGCCGAGCGGGCGCGGCAAGCCGGTGCGCGCCGCGTGCTGGAGCTCGCCGTGAGCGGCCCGTTCCACTCCTCGCTGATGAGGCCGGCCGCCGAGCGCCTGGCTAAGGTGCTCGCCGATGTGCCGCTGGCCGATGCGCGGGTGCCCGTCGTGGCCAACGTCACGGCAGGCCCCGTCACGCGGGCCGAGGAGATTCGTCGCTTGCTGGTCGAGCAGGTGGCCGCGCCGGTGCTGTGGGAGGACAGCGTGCGCGCCATGCTCGATGCGGGCGTTGACACCTTCGTCGAGATTGGTCCGGGATCGGTGCTCACCGGCCTGATCAAAAAGATCGACCGCCGGGCGCGGTGCTTCAACGTGCACGATCCGGCTTCCCTGGACAAGGCGCTGGCCGAGCTGGCATAACCATTCAATACAGGCGGGTTGAGCGCCCGTCTACACTCATCGGGAAAGGGAGATGAGCGGTGAAGGATCGAGTGGCACTGGTAACCGGCGCCTCGCGCGGCATCGGCCGCGCCGTGGCCTTGGAGCTGGCCGAGGCGGGCGCCCACGTGGTCGTCAACTATGCGGGCAGCGAGGGCGCGGCGCGCGAAGTGGCCGAGCAGATCCGCGCCAAGGGGCGGGAGGCGCTCCTGGTGAGAGCCAACGTGGCCGACGCCGGAGACGTGGAGGCGATGGTGAAACAGGTCCTCGACCACTTCGGCCGTGTCGACATCCTCGTGAACAACGCCGGAATCACGCGCGACAACCTCGTCATGCGCATGAAGGACGAGGAATGGGACGAGGTGCTCGCCGTCAACCTGAAGGGCGCCTTCCTCTGCGCCAAGGCGGTGGCCCGTCCCATGATGAAACAGCGCTACGGGCGCATCGTCAACATCTCCTCGGTCGTGGCCCTGCGCGGCAATCCCGGGCAGGCCAACTACGTGGCGGCCAAGGCCGGTGTCATCGGCCTGACCAAGACCCTTGCCCGCGAGCTGGCCTCGCGCGCCATCACCGTCAATGCCGTGGCTCCGGGGTTTATCGTCACCGACATGACGGCCAAACTGGGGGATGATGTCCGCGAAGCGCTGCGTGCGCAGATTCCCCTCGGCACCTTCGGACGTCCGGAAGACGTGGCCAAGGCGGTACGGTTTCTCGCCTCCGACGACGCCGCCTACATTACGGGCCAGGTGTTGTGCGTCGACGGCGGCATGGTAATGTAGCTTTTCTTCCCTAACGGTTTTTCGTATAATACGGCAAGGAGGTGAAGAAAACCATGTCCGATACCTTTGAGCGTGTGAAGCGCATCATCGTCGATCGCCTCGGCGTCGACGAGTCGGAAGTGACGATGGACGCGTCCTTTAAGGATGACCTGGGCGCCGATTCCCTGGACATCGTTGAGCTCGTGATGGAGCTGGAAGACGAATTCGACATGGAGATTTCTGACGAAGATGCGGAGAAGATCACGACCGTTGGGCAAGCCGTGGAGTACATAAACGCACGCCTTCAGTCGTAAGCCGATCAAAGTCCCGTGCGACCCGCGGGACTTTCTCCGCATCTAGGCCCGCTTTG
>PKQU01000200.1 GCA_017577925.1 Bacillota bacterium | reverse complement strand
CCTCCTGTTGCTTGAGCAGGGCGAAGAAGGTTTCCAGCACCGTTTCGCCGAGCTCGGCGTCGCCCTTGCCGAACTGATCCGACGTGACGAGAATGACCTTGTCCTTCACGGATTTCCCCTCCTTCCTTGCCCAGTATACCCCGGGGCACGCCCGTTGCCTAGAGCTGGGCTCCGCCGGCGTACCGGCAACCGCCAGAAAAGTCAACCGGATTGGCCGTGGAAATGATGCCAGCGTGAAAGGAGTGCAGCCCGTGGAAAAGATCTGGGTCGAGTTGTACCGCGAATTGACGGAGGCGCCCGGCGCGCCCGGCTTTGAGGGCGAGGTGCGGGCCATTCTGCGGCGTCATCTGACCGCTTATGCCGACGATGTGGTCACCGATCATCTGGGGAGCCTCTTTGGCGTGCGGCGCGGGCCGGAGGGGGGCCCGACGGTTATGGTGGCGGGCCACATGGACGAGGTGGCCTTTTTGGTCACCCGCGTAACGGAACAGGGGTTCGTGAAGTTTCAGCCTCTCGGCGGCTGGTGGAGCCAGGTGCTCCTGGCCCAGCGGGTGGAAATCCTCACCGAAAAGGGTCGCGTGCCCGGCGTCATCGGCTCCGTGCCGCCCCACCTCTTGTCGGCGGAACGGCGCAAGCGGCCGGTGGAGATCAAGGAGATGTTTATTGATATCGGGGCCGTCAGCGCCGCCGAGGCCGAAGCGCTCGGCGTGCGGCCGGGCCAGCCGATCGTCCCGGTGTGTCCGTTTACCGAGCTGGCCGGCGGTAAGCGGCTGATGGCCAAGGCGTGGGATAACCGGTTCGGTTGCGGCCTGGCCGTCGAGCTGCTCAAGGAAGTGGCCGGCGAGGCGCTCCCCCACACCCTGTACGCCGGGGCAACGGTCCAGGAGGAGGTGGGCCTGCGCGGGGCGGCCACGGCGGCCCATCTCATCCAGCCGGACGTGTTTCTTGCCCTGGAGTGCAGCCCGGCCGGCGACATACCCGGCGTGGACGACGGTTTCGGCAAGTTGGGCGGCGGGGTGCTCATCCGGCTCTATGATCGCACGATGATTGCCCACCCGGCGCTGCGCGATGTGTTGCTCGATATCGCCGAGGCGGAAAACATCCCCTACCAGTTCTTCATTTCCCAAGGCGGCACCGATGGCGGCCGCGTCCACCTGTCGGGGACAGGCGTGCCCTCGGCGGTGATCGGGGTTTGCGCGCGCTACATCCATAGCCACGCCGCCATCGTCGATACGGACGACCTCGTTGCCGCCAAGCGCCTTCTGCTTGCCGTCATTCGCCGTTTGGACCGCGACACGGTGGAGGCGATCCGGCGTTACGCATAGGCAGCGGACGATTAGGTGGGCCTTGGCCCGGCTCGGCATGGGTGCTGCGGGCGCCGGTCCGGTTCTGGAGCGCGGCAGATGGCCCGCCTTGTCCCGTTCTCGCCGGTCATAAAATGGGATCGAAGGATGAACGGCGAGGGGAGAGAGGCCATGCCGAGCTTGGGCATTCTGTCGTGTTACAGCGTTCGCCGCGGCAATCCGCTGTCGCAGGCGGACCTCTTCCGCCAGTATTGCGAGGTGGGGCGGCGTGTCGGCCTGGACGTGTTCGTCTTTTCGCCCCGCGACATCGACTGGCACCGGCGCCGCATCGCGGGGTACGTGTGGGAGGGCGGGCGATGGCGGCAAACGCCCGTTCCGTTCCCCGATCTGGTCATGGACCGCTGCCGCTGCCTGGGCACGGAAGAGATGCGCCGCACGCGGGTGGCCCTGCGCACGCTGCGGCGACACGGCGTGCGCCTTCTCGGCGTCGCCTTGCCGGGAAAGTGGCCGGTCTACCGACGGCTTGTGGGCACGCCCGCGGTGCGGTGGCTGCCCGAGACGGTCCTGTATACCGGATGGGCGTCGGTTGAATCTCTTCTGGCGCGGCACGGATGCGTGGTGATCAAGCCCTCGGTGGGCACGGCCGGTGCGGGCCTCCTGCTCATCGACCGCGACGGCGGCCGCTTGCGCATTCGCGGCCGGACGATGCGCAACGGCGTTTTTTACCGGCTCTTTTCCCGCGCGCGCGATGCGGCGGTGTTTCTCGACCGGTGGACGGAGGGCCGCCGGTTTGTGGTGCAGCAGGGCATTGACCTGCTGATGGAAGGTGGACGGGTCGCCGACGTGCGGGCCTTTGTGCAAAAGAACGCCTCCGGTGCGTGGGAACTGGTGGCCGCGGGGGGACGGGTCGGGCCGCGGGGCAGCGCGACCTCCAACCTGCACGGCGGTGGCCGCGGCGTGCCCCTGGCTGTCCTCCTCGAGCCGCTGGATGCGCCGGTTCGCGCACGCGTGCGCGCCGAGCTGCGGGAGTTGGCCTTGACGGTGGCCCGGGCGGTGGAGGCGGCGTTCGGCCCGCTGTTTGAGCTGGGGCTGGACGTGGGCATTGACCGCGCCGGACGGCTGTGGCTACTGGAGGTCAACTCCAAGCCCGGGCGCGCCCTGTTTGCCCGCATCGGGGACCGGGCGGGGGCGCGGGCTGTGGTGGAAAACCCCATTCGCTACGCGGCCCGCCTCTGCCGCAGATGACGAAACATTCAGATGAATGGAGTGGCAAACAGGTTTGTCGTTCAGGGGAGGACGAAGAGATTGTGCTATGATGAAAAGAAGAGACAATCTTGGCGCAAAAGGAGCGTAGGGGTATGGCAAGTGTCAAGCTGGTTCACGTCTGGAAGCGGTATGGCGACGTCGTTGCGGTAAAGGATTTTAACCTTGAGATCAAGGACAAGGAATTTATCGTCTTTGTCGGTCCTTCCGGTTGCGGCAAGTCGACCACCCTGCGCATGATCGCCGGGCTGGAGGAGATCTCTGAGGGAGAACTGTACATCGGGGATCGCCTGGTCAACGATGTACCCCCGAAGGACCGCGACATCGCCATGGTGTTCCAGAACTATGCCCTGTACCCGCACATGAGCGTGTATGAGAACATGGCCTTCG
>PKQU01000199.1 GCA_017577925.1 Bacillota bacterium | reverse complement strand
GATGATGGCACTGCTGTTGCTGCTCGTGTTCTCGCTCGTCGCGTGCAGCCAGACGCAGGTGCCCGAGCAAGGGCAGGGCGGTGAAGCGGACAAGCCCTTCCACATCGGCGTGATTCCCACGCAAAACCAGGGCGAGATGCAGAAGGCGATGAACAAGCTGGCGCAGATTCTGGAAGAGAAGCTCGGCCGTGACGTCGAGATCAAGGTGTATTCCGACTACAACGGCGTCGTCGAGGCCATGGGCTATGGCCACGTCGATATGGCCTTTTTTGGCCCGCTGACCTACGTCATCGCCCACGAAAAGAGCGGGGCGGAGGCGATCATCACCCAGCTCATCGACGGCAAGCCCTACTACTACTCGTACCTGATCACGCACAAAGACAGCCCGTGGAACTCCATCGACGACGTGGTCAAGCATTCCAAGGAGATCCGCCTGGCCTTCGGCGACGTCAATTCCACGTCGGCTTCCCTCATCCCCGGGCTGGCGCTGAAGAAGCGGGGCGTGTTTGAAGACCAGAACCACCACCAATTCAAGTCGGTCGTCTATACGGGGAACCATGATGCCACGGCCCTGGCCGTGCAGAACAAGCAGGCCGATGTTGGGGCCATCGACAGCGCCATCTTCAACGTATTGAAGAACGAAGGCAAGATCGACGCTGGCGCCTTCAAGGTGATCTGGCAATCGGAGCCGCTCTTCCAGTATCCGTGGGCGGTGAAGAAGGGCACGTCACCGGAGCTGATCAAACAGCTGCAGGACGCCTTTGTCGGCATCAAGGATCCGGAGATCTTGAACGTCTTTGGCGCCAGCGGCTTTACCCCGTGCAGCGACAAGGACTACGAGTCCATCCGCAAAGCGGCCAAAGAAGCGGGGCGGCTGTAAGCGCGCAGCGGGCAACGCCGGGAGGGTGCGGGCATGCATCGCCGCAATGTGAAACGCCTCGGAGCCTTCCTCCTGTTGGTCGCTGCGGCGATCTGGGCGGCGCGGGGAACGGGAGTCAACCTGGCCCAGTTCCGGAACCTGCTCAACTCGGTTGATTTGCTGGGGAAATTCTTTCCCCTGGATTGGGCCGATGCGGACCTGACCTTCACGTCGGCGGTGGTTACGTTGCAGATGGCCTTTCTCGGCACGCTGACCGCCTTGCTGGTGGCCTTTCCGACCGCCTTTCTGGCCGCGCGGAACACGGCGCCGTCGCGCGGGGTGTACGCTGCGGCGCGCGGTGTCCTCAACGTGCTGCGGGCCGTTCCGGAGATCGTGATTGCCCTCTTGCTCGTGCCGATGGTCGGGCTGGGGCCGTTTCCCGGGGTGCTGACGATCTTCCTGCACAACGTCGGCGTGCTGGGCAAACTGATCTCGGAGCTGATCGAGGCGGTCGACCCCGGGCCGCCCGAAGCCGTGGCCTCCACGGGGGCGCGCCGCCTGCTCGTCTACCTCTACGGCATCGTGCCGCAGATCTGGCCCAATGTGCTGTCCCAGTATTTCTACCGGTTCGAGGTGGCCATCCGTTCGTCCCTCTTTTTGGGTCTCATCGGCGCGGGCGGCATCGGCGAGCAGCTGCTCATCCACTTCAAGCTCTTCCAGTATCCGCGCATGGCGGTGGACATTCTGGCCATCATTGCCCTGGTGATGGCCGTCGACGCCCTGGGCGGCGTCGTGCGAAAGCGGGTGATTTGACGTGCTCGAGATCCGCGGCTTGGTGAAACACTATCCCGGGGCGAGGGAACCGGCCCTCAAGGGCATCGACCTTACGGTGGCTCCCGGGGAGTTCGTGGCCGTTCTCGGCCGCAGCGGAGCAGGGAAATCGACCCTCATCCGCTGCATCAACCGCCTGGTGGAACCGACGGCGGGCACGATCACGTGGAACGGCCGGCCCATCACCGGCCTCCATCCGCGGGAGCTTCTTCGCGTGCGGTGCGGAATCGGGATGATCTTTCAGCACTTCAACCTCATTCCGCGTCTCGACGTGTTGACCAACGTCATTGTCGGCCGCATGTGCACCCTGGCGCTGTGGCGCAGCTTGCTCGGCGTGTTTCCACCGCAGCTGATCGAGGAGGCGATGGCCGCCCTCGAGCGCGTCGGGATTGCCCACCTGGCCCACCGCCGCGTGGAGGAGCTCTCCGGCGGCCAACAGCAGCGCGTGGCCATCGCCCGCGTCCTGATGCAGAAGCCGAAGATGATCCTCGGTGACGAGCCGGTGGCCAGCCTCGATCCGGTGACGGCCCGCTCGATCCTCGACTTTCTCAAGGAGCTGAACGAGACGGCGGGTATCACGATGATCCTCAACCTGCACGATGTGGCCTTGGCCAAAGCGTACGCCACGCGCATCGTGGGCCTCGCCCGCGGCGTGATCGTCTACGACGGGCCGCCGGAGGGCGTAACCGACGACGTGCTGGCCGAAATCTATCCCCTTGACGCGGTCGGCGTGTGACTGCGAAAGGCGATGAAACGGGAGGTGCGCACGATGACGGAGCGCGAGCGGATCCGGCTGACGGCGATGTCGACCAAGGCGGGGTGAGGGTGCAAGATCGGTCCCCAGGACCTGGCGCACGTGTTGCGCCACTTGCCCCAGTCGGAAGCCGATCCCCGGCTGCTCGTCGGCTTTGAAACCTCCGACGATGCCGGCGTGTTCCAGCTGACCGATGACCTGGCCCTGGTGCAGACGGTCGACTACTTCACGCCGATTGTCGACGATCCCTACTGGTTCGGGGCCATCGCGGCGGCCAACGCCCTCAGCGACGTCTACGCCATGGGCGCCAAGCCGCTGACGGTGCTCAACATCGTCGGCTTTCCCATCAAAATGCTGGACCCGGCCATCCTGGCCGATATCCTGCGCGGCGCCGCCGATAAGGTGCGGGAAGCCGGCGCCACCCTGGTAGGCGGACACTCCATCGACGACCAGGAGCCGAAATTCGGCCTGGCCGTCACCGGTGTTGTGCATCCTGCCAAGGTGTGGAAAAACTGCGGCGCCTGCCCGGGCGA
>PKQU01000036.1 GCA_017577925.1 Bacillota bacterium | reverse complement strand
ATGCTTGTCCTCACCCTGTTGATCATGGGGATGGCGACCGCCTTCATCGGGATTCTGCCAACCTACGAGACCATCGGAATCTGGGCACCCGTCCTGCTGGTGGCGTTGCGGATTTTGCAAGGGTTCGCGGTGGGGGGAGAATGGGGAGGAGCCGCCCTCGTGGCTGTCGAGCACGCCCCCAAGGGCAAGCGGGGGCTTTACGGAAGCTGGACACAGATGGGCGTTCCCGGCGGGCTCTTGCTGTCGACGGCCGTGTTTGCCGCCTTTTCCGCATTACCGCAGGAGCAGTTTCTGGCCTGGGGTTGGCGCGTGCCGTTTCTGCTGAGCTTCGCACTCGTCGTCGTGGGGCTGTTCATTCGCCTACGCGTAGAGGAAACCCCCGCGTTTCAGCAGGTGAAGGAAGCCCGGCGCGAAAGCCGCATGCCGGTCTTGGAAGTGCTGCGCACGCATCCGAAGCAGGTCCTTTTGGCCATGGGCGCGCGGTTTGCCGAGAACGGCGCGTTTTACATCTTCAGCACCTTCGTGTTGTCCTACGGAACGAAATACTTGGAAATGCCCCGCAGTGCGATCTTGAACGGCGTGTTGCTCGCCACCGCCCTCGAATGTCTGGCGATTCCGCTCTTTGCGGCCCTGTCCGATCGCATCGGACGCCGACCGGTCTACATGGCCGGCGCCGCGTTTACGGCGCTGTTCGCGTTCCCCTTCTTCTGGCTGATGGGCACCAAGAGCCTGCCGCTGATCTGGCTGGCGATCGTATTGGCGCTGGCCGTTGGACACGCGGCGATGTATGGGCCCCAGGCGGCGTTTCTCGCAGAATTGTTTGGAACACAGGTGCGGTACAGCGGGATCTCCATTGGGTACCAGCTGGCGTCCGTTTTTGCAGGGGGTCTCGCGCCGCTGGTGGCGACCGCACTGTTGGCCTGGACGGGAGGGGCGCCCTGGGCGGTTGCCTTGTACGTGAGCGGAATGGCATTGGTCACGCTGGCGGCCGTTTTCCTCGCTACGGAAACCCGCGAGCGGGAGTTGCGAACCGTTGGCCGACCGCAAGCCCTTTGATGGCTGGGGTCCCGGGTGCGGGAGGGGGGCCCCCGTTTTTTTTTTTTTTTTTTTTCGCCCCTTCCTTGACCAATCGGTTTCACTGCCTCCGCCCGCCAGGTGCCGTGCGCGGCGGACGAAGAAGCGGCGGTTCATGATAGAATAAGGAAGCTGGAGGACGAGTTACGGTTGCATTGCGGAGGGAGCGAGCGGAAATGGCGGAGCAGTGGCGATTTGTGGACACCGGAAGCCGTTCCCCGGCGGAAAACATGGCGATTGACGAGGCCATCCTGCGGCTGCATGCCGAAGGGAAAGTGCCGCCGACGGTCCGCTTCTACACGTGGGACCCGCCGACGCTGTCCATCGGCTACTTTCAGAAGGCCGAGCGGGAGGTGGACCTGGCGGCGGTGCGGGCGATGGGATTGGGGTTTGTGCGCCGGCCCACCGGCGGGCGGGCGGTGCTTCATGACCGGGAGCTGACGTACAGCATTGTCGTGCGGGAAAGCCATCCCCTCATCCCGCCGTCGGTGACGGAAGCCTACCGCGTCCTGAGCATGGGGCTCCTTGAAGGGTTTCGCGCTCTGGGTCTGCGGGCGGAGATGGTGTCCCTGTCCGACCCGGAGGAGAAGAAGAAGTTCGCCGCGCCCAGCTCAGCGGCCTGTTTTGATTCCCCCTCGTGGTACGAGCTGGTGGTCGAGGGGCGCAAGGTGGCCGGCAGTGCCCAGACGCGCCAACTGGGCGTCGTGCTGCAGCACGGATCCATCCTCCTTGAGCTGGATGTGGACAAGCTGTTCTCCTGCCTGCGCTTTCCCTCCGAGCGTGTCCGGGCGCGCCTGCGGGAGGACTTTACGCGCAAGGCGGTGGCCATCAATGACGTCGCGCCGCGTCCCGTCACGCTGGAGGAGGCCAAGGCGGCCTTCTTTGCCGGCTTTGCCAAGGGGCTGGGCGTGGAATTGGTGCCGGGTGCCCTGACGCCGGAAGAAGAGGCGCTGGCCGCCGAGCTCGTGGCCACGCGCTACGGGACGGAGGCGTGGAATTTGCGGCGATAGCCCTGCGCGGAGGGGATCGCCATTCACCGGAAAGGGGGAGGAGCGCGTGGGCGACGTGCGGGCTGTTCTGGAGGAACTGCGCCGGGATGCGGCCTTCATGGCCAACGTGACGCACTGGGAGGTGCTGCCGCCGCGGGAGGCGCGCCTGGCGCCGTTCCCCGCCGAATTGGATCGGCGATTGGTCGATGTGCTGACTGAAAAAGGCATTTCCGCGCTGTACACCCACCAGCGCGCGGCCTTCGACGCAACGCGGCGGGGCGAGCACGTCGTCGTCGTGACGCCCACCGCGTCGGGCAAGACCCTGTGCTACAACCTGCCCGTCCTGCAGGCCATTCTGGAAGACGACCACACGCGGGCGCTGTACATCTTCCCAACCAAGGCGCTGGCCTACGACCAGATGGCCGAGCTGAACGATCTAATTGCCCGGCTCGGTGTGGACATCAAGTCCTACACCTACGACGGTGACACGCCCGCCAGCGCGCGCCAGGCCATCCGCAATGCCGGCCACATTGTGGTCACCAACCCCGACATGCTCCACTCGGCCATCCTGCCGCACCACACCAAGTGGGTGAAGTTGTTCGAAAACCTGCGTTTTGTCGTCATCGACGAGCTGCACGCCTACCGCGGCGTGTTTGGCAGCCACGTGGCCAACGTCTTGCGCCGGCTGAAGCGCATCTGCCGGTTTTACGGGTCGAACCCGCAATTTCTCCTCGCATCGGCCACCATCGCCAACCCGCGCCAGCACGCCGAGGCCCTCATTGAGGAGGCGGTGACGCTCATCGACGAAAACGGCGCGCCGCGCGGGGAGAAGCACCTCATCTTCTACAACCCGCCGGTGGTGAATAAGCCCCTGGGCATTCGCAAGAGCAGCGTGCTGGAAAGCCGTGACTTGGCGTTGCGCATGCTGAAGAAGGAGATCCAGACCATCGTGTTCGCCCGCAGCCGGGTGCGTGTCGAGGTGCTCACCTCCTATCTTCAGGAAGCGTTCAAGCACAAGCTGGGCAAAAAGCGCATCCGCGGATACCGTGGCGGCTACTTGCCCAAGGAACGCCGGGAAATCGAAAGGGGACTGCGCAGCGGGGAAATCCTCGGCGTGGTCAGCACCAACGCCCTCGAGCTGGGGGTCGATATCGGCCAGTTGGAAGCGTGCATCCTCAGCGGCTATCCCGGCTCCATCGCCAGCACGTGGCAGCAGGCCGGGCGCGCCGGGCGGCGGCACGGGACATCCGTGGCCATCCTCGTGGCGTCGAGCAATCCGCTGGACCAGTTCCTCATCCAGAACCCCGCCTTTTTCTTTGGGCGCTCGCCGGAAGAGGCGCGCATCGATCCCGACAACCTCATGATCCTGGTCGACCACATCAAGTGCGCCGCCTTTGAACTGCCTTTCCGGCGCGGCGAGTCCTTTGGCGGGGAGGACCTGGAAGAGATCCTGGCCTACCTTGCCGAGGAACAGGTGGTGCACGCCGGACCCGATCGGTGGTACTGGATGGCCGACGCCTTTCCGGCCCACGAGATCAGCCTGCGTTCGGCTGCGCGGGAAAACGTGGTGATCGTCGACATCACGGAGGGGGCCAAGGTGATCGGCGAGGTGGATCGCTTCAGTGCCCCGATGCTTGTCCATGAGGAGGCCATCTACATTCACGACGGTGTCCAGTATCAGGTGGAAAAACTCGATTACGAGGAAAAGAAGGCCTACGTGCGCCGGGTGAAGGTGGACTATTACACCGACGCCAACCTCGCCGTCGACCTCAAGGTGCTGACGGTGGACCGCGAGGAGCATCTGGGAAGCGTCACGAAGGGCTGTGGAGAGGTGATGGTGACGGCCATGGCCACCCTCTTCAAGAAGATCCGCTTCCACACTCACGAGAACGTCGGTTCCGGGCCCATTCACCTGCCCGAGGAGGAGCTGCACACGACGGCCTACTGGATCGCCCTGGACGACGCGGCCACGGCAGCGCTGCCCAAAGCCGACCTGCCCTTTGCCCTCCTGGGACTGGCCAACGTCCTGGTCCATACCGCCCCGCTTTTTCTGATGTGTGACCCCCTCGACATCCGCGTCGTGCCGCAGGTGAAAGCGGTGGCCACGGGACGGCCGACGATCTTTCTCTACGACCGCTACCCCGGCGGCGTGGGGCTGGCCGAGCGGCTGTATGAACGGCACGAGGAGCTCCTTGCCCAGGCCGAGACCCTCATTCGCGGCTGCGGATGTGAGGGCGGATGCCCGGCCTGCGTGGGGCCGGTGCAGGAAGTGGGCCCGCTCGGCAAGCGGCATGCCCTGGCGCTGCTGGAGGCGGTGCGGGGGACCACCCATGGCCAGCCTGCGTGACCGGCTCCGGCGCATGCTCGGGGCGGGAGGCCGGTCGCAAGGGGGCGCTGCGGTGCGGCCGGTGGAAAGGGGCGATCGTTCCTGTGCAGGCCGCGGCGAGGCGGACGGCGCCATGGAGGAGACCGACGGACGGTGGGCGGCACTGGGCCTTCGCGAGACGGCGATCAACGGCCGGCGGGTTCTCGTCCGCCGTATGGCCGTTTCCCTGGACGCCTGCTACGGCCGCGTGCGGCTCGGCGATGTGCTGGCCCTGTCCCCCGAGGCGGTAGGCCGGCTGGGCGGTGCGGCCCAGATGCCTGTTGCACCGCGGGATCTCGTGTTTCTGGACGCCGAGACGACGGGGTTGGGCAGCGGAGCGGGGACGTTTCCGTTTCTCTATGGCCTGGCCCGCTTTGCCGGGGACCACGTGCTTCTCGAGCAGTTCCTCGTGCCCGCGCCGGAAGAGGAACCGGCAGCCCTCGAGGCGGTGCGCGCAGCGGTGGAGGCCGCGGGCGGAGTGGTGACCTTCAACGGCAAGGCGTTTGACTGGAACCAGCTGGTATCCCGCTGCGTGCTGTGCGGCGTGGCCGCACCACGCGATCCCCAGGTGCACCTTGACCTGCTGTATCCCGCCCGGCGGCTCTGGCGTGCCGAGCACGCCTGCGACCTGTCCACGCTGGAGCGGCTCCAGCTCGGCGCCTCGCGCGCGGGCGACGTTCCCGGCGCCCTCGTGCCGGAGTACTATCGTCGCTATTTGGCCACCGGCGAGCCCGCCCATCTGGCGGGGGTGCTGAGCCACAACGAGCGCGACGTGTTGGCCCTCGTGGCCCTCCTGGTCCGCTTGGGCCGCCTGCTGGAAGCGGTGGAGCGCGGCCTGGCGGATGCCGAGCGGGCGGGGGACCTGTCGCCCGGCGCGTGCCTGGGCCTGGCGCGCATACTGGAGCGCGACGGGCGATGGGAGGAAGCCGCCGCCCTGTACGAGCGGCTCCTCGAGGTGCCCGGTTACCGGCGCGAAGCGCGCCAAGCGCTCACGGTGCTGTACAAACGGCTGAAGCGCTGGGAGGAGGCCGTGGCGCTGTGGGAGGCGTGGCTGCGTGAGCCGGACAACCGCTCCCTCACCCCCTATGTCGAGCTGGCCAAGTACCTGGAGCACCAGGCGAAGGACTATGACGCGGCCGCGGCCGTGGTGGAAGAAGCGCTGTGGCTCGTGCGCCAGCGCCGACGCCTTGCGCGCCGACGTGCGCCGACGCCGGAGGAACAGGACTTGCTGGCCCGCGCCCAACGGCTGGCCCAAAAACGCGAGCGGCACGCGGGGGGCGGTACCCTCCGCATGCCGCTCGACAGGGCGCAGCCGCCGGGAACCTAGACCTCTTGCTGGATTGTTGCCTGCACCGCTGCGTGGAAGGCCCGCAGCAGCTTGCGCGTAATCGGGCCGGGCACGCCGACCCCGATTGAGTGGCCGTCCACCTCAACGATGGGCACGATTTCCTGCGTTGTGCTGGTGAAAAAGGCTTCGTCGGCATTCAGCAGGTCTTCGCGGGTAAAGGGCGCCTCGACGGTGGAGATGCCTTCCCGCGCGGCCAGGTCCAGCACGAAGCGGCGCGTGATGCCGTCGAGAATCAAATGGTTGGCCGGATGGGTGCGCAACACGCGGCCCTGCACGATGAAGACGTTGGAAGCGCTGCCCTCCGTCACCGTCTCGCCGCGGTGGAGGATGGCTTCTTGGGCCCCGCGCTCGACGGCGGTCTCCTTGGCGAGTACGTTGGCGAGGAGGTTCAGGCTTTTGATGTCACAGCGCAGCCAGCGAATGTCCTCGACAAAGGTGGCGCGCACGCCCCTCTCTTGCGCCTCGGTCGGCCGCGACGCGGGGAGCGGATAGGCCACCAGTACCGGTTGGCTGGCGCGCGGGAAGGCGTGCGCGCGGGGCGCGACGCCACGCGACACCTGCAGGTAGACGGCGCCGTCGACGAGGCGGTTGGCGGCCACGAGCTCCCGCAACTGGTTCGCCAGTTGCGACGGAGACCACGGAAGGTCGAGGCGAATGGCCCGTGCGCTCCGTACCAGGCGATCGAGGTGGGGGTTGAGCAGGAACAGCTGGCCGCCATAGACGCGGATCACTTCGTACACGCCGTCCCCAAACTGGTAGGCACGGTCCTCCAGGTCAACCTGCACTTCGGTGCGCGGGAGGAGCTGTCCGTTCCACAGAACAAGCAACGGCTTCATCTCCTTTCAATGGCTTGGCAAACTGTGGATAGTCCCATTATACTGGGGATCGTTGAGGCCGCCAAGGTGGTGGGTCTGCACAAGATGTAGTGTCGAAAAATATTAAACACCCCAATATATTGATTGTTGGGGGAGGGTGTGATAAGCTTGTCCTGCCCCCTCCTTTCCGCACGGTCGGCGAGGGGGCGGGGGACGGTATTACCGATCGGGGAAATCCGCACCGCCACACGGAACCCCTATCACCGACCGGTGCCGACCCGGTCATTATCTTGATCCTGGAGGGTGCCCGCATGGAGAAGAGCACGCTGACGCGGAAATTCGAGCGCAAGACGGTTCGCCTGGAAGGGCTGAGCGAGAAAATCTTCCTCGACCGCTACGCGCGCAAGGATTTGAAGCCGGAACGGCTCGAACCGGGCGATACGGTGCTTGTGCTGACAAAGGACGACCCGCGCTTTCCGCAAAAAGAAGTGGGCGAAGTGATCGAGGTGGGCCTGACGGGGGACGCGGTCAGGGGCGTCGTGCGCGAGCAGGTTCGCGTACGCCTTCGCAGCGGCCAGGAAATCGTTGTCGACAAGGAGAAACTGGTCAAGCCGCTGGAGACGACGCCCGATCAGATGTGGGACCGCATCGCCAAGGCCGTTGCCGCCGCCGAGGCGCCGGAAAAGCGTGCCGAGTGGGAGGAGAAGTTCCGCTACCTTCTCGACGACTGGAAGATGGTGCCCGGCGGGCGCATCCTGGCCGGCGCCGGGGTGACGGAGGAGCTGACCCTGTTCAACTGCTATGTGCTGCCCTCGCCGAAGGACTCCCGAGGCGGGATCATGGAGACGCTGACGCAGATGACGGAGATCATGTCCCGCGGGGGCGGTGTGGGCATCAACCTGTCGTCGCTACGCCCGCGCCGGGCCCTTGTGCGCGGCGTCAACGGTTCCTCGAGCGGCGCCGTGTCGTGGGGCGGCCTGTTCAGCTACACCACCGGTCTCATCGAACAGGGCGGGTCGCGCCGCGGCGCGCTCATGCTCATGCTTAACGACTGGCATCCCGATCTTCTCGAGTTCATCACCGTCAAGACGCAGATGGGCCTGCTCACGAACGCCAACCTGTCCGTCTGCATCAGCGACGCCTTCATGCAGGCGGTGAAGGAAGACAAGGAGTGGCATCTGGTCTTCCCCGACACGTCCGACCCCGACTACGACGAGGTGTGGGACGGCAACCTGGAGAAATGGAAGGCTCTCGGCAAGCCGATCCAGGTGTACAAGACGGTGCGCGCCCGCGACGTGTGGCATACAATCATCGAGTCGGCCTGGCGCAGCGCCGAGCCGGGGGTCGTGTTTATCGACTATTACAACAAGATGTCGAACAGCTGGTACTACAACCCGATCATATGCACCAACCCATGCGGTGAACAGGGCCTGCCGGCGTGGGGCGTGTGCAACCTCGGCCACATCAACCTGGCCAAGTTTGTGAAGGATGGCGAGGTGGACTGGGAGGCCCTCGGGGAGTGCGTTCGCTACGCCGTGCGCTTCCTTGACAACGTCATCGACATCACCCCGTACCACTTCAAGGAGAACGAGGAGAACCAGAAGGGCGAGCGGCGCGTCGGCCTGGGCACGATGGGCCTGGCGGAGATGCTCATCCGCCTGAAGATCCGCTACGGCAGCGAGGAGTGCCTCGCGTTCCTGGACAAGCTGTACCACTTCATTGCCCGAGAGGCGTACCTCGCGTCGACGGAGATCGCCGCCGAGAAGGGGCCCTTCCCCAAATTCGACGCCGAGAAGTTCCTGCAGAGCCGCTTCGTCCAGCAGTTTGAGGACGACGTGAAGGAGGCCATCCGCACCCGCGGCATCCGCAACGTGACGCTGTTGACCCAGGCCCCGACCGGTTCGACGGGGACGATGGTCGGCACGTCGACGGGCATCGAGCCCTTCTACGCCTTCGAGTACTACCGGCAGAGCCGCCTCGGTTTCGACAAACAGTACGTGCCCATCGCCAAGGAATGGATGGATCAGCACCCGGGCGAACCGCTGCCCGACTACTTCGTGACGGCGATGGACCTGACGGCGGAGGACCACATCCGCGTGCAGGCGGCCATCCAAAAGTGGGTGGACAGCTCCATTTCCAAGACGGCCAACGCCCCGGCCGACTTCACCATTGAGGAGACAAAGAAGCTGTACGAGCTGGCCTACGACCTTGGTTGCAAGGGCGTGACCATTTACCGCGACGGCAGCCGCGACGCCCAGGTGCTGCACACGAAGAAGAAGGACGACAAGGCGAAGGAAGAGAAGGGTGCGGCCGCCGGCGGCACAGGCGATGTCAAAGCGTACCGCCGTCGACCGAAGGTGCTGCGCGGGGCGACGTACAAGATGAACACGCCCCTCGGCAAGGCGTACATCACGATTAACGACGTCGACGGCAAACCCTTTGAGGTGATTGTCAACGTCGGCAAAGCCGGCAGCGACGTCTTTGCCATGTCGGAGGCCCTTGGCCGTGTGTCGACGCTGTTTTTGCGCTTTGGGGAGCTCCCCGACGGCAACAAGGCGCGCCTCCTGATCAAGCACTTGAAGGGCATCGGCGGATCCGGTGCCGTCGGCTTCGGGCCCAACCGCGTCGAGTCGATCCCCGACGCCGTGGCCAAGGCCCTCGAGTTGCACCTCAGCGGCACGGCGGAGGAGGCAGCCGAGGAAAGCAGCAACGCGGGAGAGGAAGCCACCGGCTATGCCGGATACGCGCCTGTGCGCGACGAAGACGGCGATCTGGCCGTGGAAGCCGACCTTTGCCCCGAGTGCGGCGCGGCGGCGCTGATCGCTGAAGAAGGATGCAAGCGCTGCGTGGCCTGCGGCTACGCCAAGTGCAACTGAATGTGGCGCAATCCGGCATCTGATGGCGTTGCCGTCAGGTGCCGTTTTGTGTGGAATGTAAACGAAGCAAAATGGTCATAATGCTAAAAACAGGTTATGAGATGTTTCTGGAAATTCATTCATGGAGGTTGAAGTGGAAGATGAGCTTGCTCCAGAAAACACGCAAAATTAACCGTTTGCTCCAAAAAACCGGAGGGCATCCCGTCAACTTTATGGAGATGGCTGACGTGCTGCGCGACGTGCTGTCGGCCAACGTGTTCGTGCTGAACCGGACAGGGAAGATGCTCGGATATGCGATTGCCCAGGAAATCGACAACGAGCGCCTGCGCCGCATGCTGGAGGAACGGCAGTTTCCGGAAGAGTACGTGCGCAAGGCGATGAAGGTGGAGGAGACGACGCCCAACATCCCCATTGCGCATGAACTGACCGTCTTCCCCGTGGAGCTGCGCGACGTGATTTCGGAAGGCTGGACGACGATCGTGCCCATTGTCGGCGGCGGTGACCACCTGGGGGTACTCGTTTTGGGGCGGATCAGCCAACCGTTTACGGAGGATGACCTCATCCTCGCCGAGTATGGGGCGACGGTAGTCGGGACAGAGATCTTGCGCGAGCGGGCGGAGAAAATTGAGGAAGAGGCGCGCAGCCGGGCCATGGTCCAGCTGGCCCTGGAGACCCTTTCCTACAGCGAGCTGGCCGCCGTGGAGCACATCTTCGAGGAGCTGGAGGGTAAGGAAGGGTTCCTTGTTGCCAGCAAGATTGCCGATCGCGCCGGCATCACCCGCTCGGTGATTGTCAATGCCCTGCGCAAGCTGGAAAGCGCGGGGGTCATCGAATCGCGCTCCCTGGGCATGAAGGGCACCTACATCCGCATCTTGAACGAGAAACTGCTGCCGGAACTGAAAAAGCTGAAGATGTCCGTCTCGTGACGCGGTGGTCCAACCTCTGTTCCCTCTGGCGGAACAGAGGTTTTTTAGCGGCTGCCCCTTTCGCTATGATAAAAGGAGAAAAGGCCACATGAGGAACGGGGGATGGAGATGGAGCAGGTGCAGATTGGCAAGACGGTGCTCCGCCTCGTCCAGGGCGATATCACCCAGCAGGCGGTGGACGCGATTGTCAATGCCGCCAATCGCCATCTTGCCGGCGGAGGCGGGGTCGACGGGGCCATCCACCGTGCCGGCGGACCGGTGATTGCCGAGGAATGCCGCGCGATTCGCGAACGGCAAGGTGAGTGCCCGCCGGGGGAGGCGGTGGTGACGAGCGGTGGCAACCTTCCGGCGCGGCACGTCATTCACGCCGTGGGTCCCATCTGGCAGGGAGGCACGGCGGGGGAAGACGAAACGCTTCGCCGGGCGTACCAAAACAGCCTGCGGCAGGCTATCGCCTGCGGGGCGCGGACGGTGGCCTTCCCGTCGATCAGCACCGGCGCCTACCGGTTCCCCATCGACCGGGCGGCGCCGATCGCCCTGAAGGCCATCGCCGACTTTGTGGCGGCGCATCCCGACGCTTTTGACGAGGTGTGCATGGTGCTCTTTTCGGCCAACGACTTTGCCGCGTATCGCGACGCGCTGGCGCGGTTGTTCCCGCCAACGAAATGAAGCGCGCGAACGATGCGGTGGCGTGCATAAACATGGGAGAAACGGCGACGTCTCGACGGCGGCGACGCCGGAGGAATGCGCGCGGATCGCGAGCATGACAAGGCGGGTTTGGGTACAATTTGGTGAACGGGTTGATGTTTGCAAGAAAAACCGCTATGATCGATTTGCGTGTAGCAAGACCGGCGAGGAAGTGAGGGATGATCGTGCCGACGCCCAGCATGGAAGACTACCTGGAACGCATTTACCGCCTGATTGAGGAGAAGGGATACGCCCGTGTGTCCGACATCGCCGAGGCGTTGGAAGTGCATCCCTCGTCGGTCACCAAGATGGTGCAAAAGCTGGACCAGCGCAAATACCTCGTCTACGAGAAATACCGCGGCCTCGTGCTGACGCCCAAGGGGCGGAAGATCGGCAAGCGCCTGGTTGACCGCCACGCGCTTCTCGAGGAATTCCTGCGCATCATCGGCGTCAATGAGGACCAGATCTACGCCGATGTCGAAGGGATTGAACATCACCTCAGCTGGGATTCCATCACCTGCATCGGCTACCTTGTGCAGTACTTCAAAGCAAATCCCGAGCGAATCCAGGAATTGCGCCGGCTCAAGGAAGCGGACGAGCAGGAGATGGACTCGGGCGAAGCAAACCCGTCGAGCCTCGAAGGCTGACGGGTTTTTTTGCCAGGGGGGAGGCGTATGCGCGCAGACGCGGTGTTTGAGGGTGGCGGGGTGAAGGCCATCGGCTTTGTGGGAGCTGTGGCGGAGCTGGAGCGAAACGGATACACATGGGAACGGGTGGCCGGCACGTCGGGTGGAGGATTGGTGGCCGCCCTGTTGGCCGCCGGGTACCAGGCACAAGAGATGCAGAATCTTTTGAAAGAATTTTCTTTCCCCAGCTTGAAGGCGCCCACGGTATGGCACCGGTGGGGGCGCATCGGTGTGGCCCTGCGCTTCTGGCGTCGCCTTGGCCTGTATACCGGACAGTACCTGGAGGCATGGACGTACCGGACGCTCAAGCAAAAGGGGGTGGTTACCTTTGGCGATCTGCCGGCGGGCAAGTTGCGTTTGGTGGCTTCAGATATTACCAACGGTCGGGTGGTGGTGCTACCGGACGACCTTCCACAGTACGGCGTCGATCCGCAACGCTTTCCCGTTGCCCGCGCCGTGCGGATGAGCGGCAGCCTGCCCTTTGCCTTTGATCCGGTGATCCTCACCACCGGCCGCCGGCGCATCGTGTTTGTCGATGGCGGCCTGCTCAGCAATTTTCCCGTGTGGTTGTTTGACGTCAAAGGCCGGCCGCGGTGGCCGACCTTTGGCTTCCGCATGGTGGCGAAGCATGAGGGGCAGGCGCGCACCATCACCGGGCCCGTGTCCTACGTCAAGGCGCTCATCTACACGATGCTCGAAGCCCACGACAAGCGGCATGTCGAGAAGGCTGACGCCGTCCGCACCATTTTCATCTCCGACTGCGGCATCCGCACCACGCAGTTTGACTTGACCGATGCGGACAAGGAGAACCTGTACCAGGCGGGCGTACAGGCGGCGAGCCGGTTTCTGTCCCGCTGGGATTTCGAGCGCTACGTGCGGGTGTACCGCACCGATTCGGTGTTGGTGTAACGTGGGGTTGGGGCAA
>PKQU01000198.1 GCA_017577925.1 Bacillota bacterium | reverse complement strand
CCAGGAAGGTGATCGCCGTGTACTCCCGCTGCAAAAGCGCCGGCACCGCAACGGCACCCATGCCGGCCGCCACCAACCCCAGGGACAGGTGGATCACCCGGCCGTGGGGATACGTGGGATACTGGCGATAATCGGTGCGCAGCATGTGCAGGCGCGCCACAAAGCCAACCAGCGTGCCCATGAAGATGGCTACGAGATACGCTGCTTCCATCGCAACCTCCCGCTTATGCCCTGCCGAACGGCGCGCACCACCCCGGCGGCCATCGTGGCCGTTGCCACGGCCACGGCCAGGCCATCGGCGTAGGCTTGATTCCCGATGACGCGGACGTCCCCCTGGGCCGCCGCCCACCATTGCCAGAGGGGTTCCGACACCCCGTACGCAAGCAGCATCACAGGGACCCATTGCCACGCGGAGGGGGCCACAAACGCCGCCAGGGTGCCAGCGGCGAGCGGAACCAGCCATTCCGGCGGCAACACAGCCAGGACCGGGTCGCGCGCCAGAAGGATCAACAAGAGGGTCCGCATCATCCCGACCAGGAGCGCAGCGGCCAGCATGTACAGCGGGTCGGTATTGCGCAGGCGCGCCCACAGGACCCAGGCGGCCAGCAAAGGCGCCGCATAGAGCCCGACACCGATGCGCCACCCGTCGACCGGCAGATGCCACGGTGCAGTGAGGGCGCTCCCTACGGCCCACAGGTAGACGTGGCCGCGCGCGAGTCCGGACTCACGGAGAAAGCCGTCGAGCCACCCGCTCCAGGTTCCCACAAGCACGACCCAGAGAAACACATAATAGAAAAACGCAACCGTCACCGCCATCACGCTCTCGCTCAGCCTCGTCACTAGTATGGCGATGCCGGTGCGAAAATAGTCACGAACGCAGGGCATACGGCGTCACGTCGATGACGCGCATGACGCACCAGTGATAGGTTGGGTCCGCCACCACCAGCAACCACACCGGTCATGATATAGAGAAAAATCGGCGAACTCATTGCGAGTTCGCCGATCGCGGTGTAGAGGAACAGCACGAAGGACGATAACGCCGGTAGCGCGCAATGCACAAACCGGATGTCGTCGTGATTATTTCAACTTGCGCAGCTGGTCACCGATCACGTCGCCCAGCGTCAGGTTGAACCCACCGCCCATAAAGTCTTGGCGCTCGCGCCGATCCAGAGGCCGGTCTTCCTCCTGCAGCGCGCGAATGCTGAGGCTGATCCGCTTTTCCGGGATGTTGACGTCGAGCACTTTGACCTTGACCGTTTCCCCTTCCTTGAGCACCTCGTGGGGCGTGGCAATGTGCCGGTTGGCAATTTGCGAGATGTGCACCAGCCCTTCCACTCCCGGCATGAGCTCCACAAAGGCCCCAAAGCTGACCAGCCGTTTCACCACGCCTTCCCGCACGTCACCGGGGTGGATCATCTCCCCGGCCTGCTCCCATGGGCTGGGCTGCGTCGCCTTGATGGACAGGCTAATCCGGCCCGCCGCCGGGTCCAGTTTCAACACCTTGACGGTGACGCGCTGGCCCTCCTGGAGCACATCGGCCGGTTTGTCCACATGATGCCAGGCGATCTCCGACACGTGCACCAGGCCGTCCATGCCGCCCACGTCGACAAAGGCGCCGAAATCGGTGAGCCGCTGCACGGTGCCCTCGACGACATCGCCCGGCTTCAGGCGGCTGAACACCTCTTGCTTGCGGCGTTCATCCTCCTCTTCCAGCACCGCCTTGTGGGACAACACAGCCTTGTTTTTCTCACGGTCCAGCTCGATCACCTTCAGGCGCAACGTCCGGCCCTTATAGTCCGAGAAATCTTTTACGAAGTGGCGTTCGACGTGCGACGCCGGGACAAACCCGCGCACGCCTACGTCCACCACCAGGCCGCCTTTCACCACGTCGGCGACGCGCGCCTCCAGAATCTCGCCCGTCTCCAGGGCACGGGCCAGGCGTTCCCACGCCCGTTCCGCATCAACGGCGCGCTTGGACACGATCAGTTCGTCCGCTTCGTCGTTCACCTTCAGCACCTTAACCTCCACTTCCTCGCCCACCTGCACCACGTCGGATGGCTTCTCCACGTGGACGTTGGACAGCTCGCGGATTGGCAGGATGCCGTCCACCTTGTACCCCACGTCAACAAGCACCTGCTTGTCTTCCACCTTCGTCACCCTGCCACGAACGATGTCCCCCGGCGCCAGGGTCTTGACCTCCGTGAGATGTTCCATGCCGTCGACCATGCCAGTACCCTCCTTACCCCTTCCTCAGACGAGGACCTTTCGGCGAAAGTTCACCAGATTATATTCGGAAAAGTTCGGAAGGTGCGGCATCACCGCAGGCCTTCGCAAACTTTTCGAACCCTATGGACAATGCCTGATCCCCCGTTGGAACGCAAACCCCGCTTCTCCCGGTAGTATTTTTCATTACCGCATGTCCCATGCGGTCCGCCGCGCGTCGTCTTCCGTCCCCTCGGCCGGGGCCTGCGGAACGCCGCCTTTCCGTCCGGCATCCTGCCCATGGGCTTCCGCGAGCCGGCGGATCGCGGCCATGATCGCTTCCGTGGCCTTCCGCGCCTCGGCAACCGTCGGTTCCGCGCGCCAAAACGGCTGCAGATCGACGGGCGGTCCGTAGTACACGTACACGGGTCGGAACAAGCGAAACGGACCGTGAATGTACACGGGAATGACCGTGGCGCGCGCCTGGAGCGCCAGGAGACCGGCGCCGGGTTTTCCCGGCAAGAGTTCGCCCGTGCGGCTGCGCGTCCCCTCCGGAAAGATCACGAGCAAGCCCCCCCGCTCGAGGACGTCCAGTGCCATGCGGAGCGACCGGCGATCAACGGCGCCCCGCCGCACCGGAAACGCACCGAAGAGGCGAAACAGGCGGTTCAGCACGGGGATGCGGAACAGCTGCTCCTTGGCCATAAACGAAACCCGCCGATTGAGCGGGGCGGCTACCAGAGGCGGGTCGAGCAGGGAGATGTGGTTGGAGCAGAGGAGAACGGGGCCGGTGGCCG
>PKQU01000197.1 GCA_017577925.1 Bacillota bacterium | reverse complement strand
ACAATCCAGCGAATGCCCTGCCGTTCCAGATACCGGCGGTAGTCAAAGGCGCCGGGGTTGCGCGGAGGCGAGGGCCGCTCGAGCACACCCGCAATGCGCACGCGATCGCCACGCCCCAGCCCTTCTGCCGCGCGGCGGTCGCCCGGATGGGCCAGCCGCACGCGCACCAGGACCCGTTCGCCGTCCAATTCCCCCTTGGCCGCACCCAGCCGCACCCCCGCTCCCCGTACCAAAAGCTGCAACCGGTCGCCGTCGAGGCGCGGCGGTTCCGCCACCACGCCGTCCAACGTTACCGTCATCCCCTCCTGCGCGCCAAGGCTTTCAAGCGCCGAGGGGGTAAGGGCGGGAGAACCGGCGGTCCGCGCAAGGGCCAGCGCCGCAAAAAGCGTCCCGAGGGCCAGCCACCGTGCCGTTCGCGCCCGAATTCGCACCCCCACCCCGAGCGCCACCATCCCGCCGAGGGCGCAAAGCGTGGCCCAAAGGAGCGCCCACCGCCGATCGGCCAGGGCAAAGGCCAGGGCCGTGCCGCCGCATGTCCCCAGTCCTGCCCACAGGCCCGGCCGCGCCGTCACGCCTGCTCATCCCGCATACGCTCGCGTACGTATTGGCGCAGGCGAATGCCCGCCTCGGCCATGAGGCGCTCCACCTTTTCATGGTCCTTTTCGTATGGCCGTTCGTACACGATCTCCACAATCCCGCTGTTGGCGAGCATCTTGGCGCAATTCCAGCACGGCTCGTCGGTAACGTACACCGTGCCCCCTTCCCGGTCGGCGCGGTCGGTGAAAAGAATCAGGTTCACCTCGGCATGGATCGAGCGGATGCACCGTTCGTGCTCAACGCCGTCTTCCACGTAGCGCTCGATGAGACAGCCGCGGTCATAGCAGTCCGCTACGCCGGCCGGGCTGCCGTTGTACCCCGTGCCCATCAGCTTCTTGTTCTTCACCAGAACCGCCCCCACGTGCCGGCGCGGGCAGGTCGCCCGTTCGGCAACGGTGAAGGCAAGGTCCATGAAATACTCGTCCCAGCTTTTGCGCCGTCGGGTCATCGCCATCCCCCTTTCTGGCGGCATTTTGCAGGAGCTGCGTAACCAAGCCTGTCGTTTCCATTTTAATGTCTCCTTGCTGAGGACGTAAGGGGAAAAAACAAAGCACCTTCCGTGGCAAACGTGCGGTGAGCGTTACACGTTGTGCCCCGCGCTTGACTCACCCGTTTGTTCGACACCCCTTGCGCTCCCTTCAGCCTGCGCGGTGATCCCCAACCGGAAGCGCACAAAAAACGGCCGGCATGTTCCGGCCGCGGTCACATGTGGCCATCGCGCGAGCCCTGAGAAACAGGCACAGAAAGCCCCCTCGGCTGCGTTGGAACCGAGGGGGCTTTTCCAGGCTGAAGGAGCCGGTTTTCCGGCCGCTTCCCTCCACTCCGTTTTCACCGCTGGCTGGCCCGCAGCGCCTGGTCGAGGTCCTCGAGGATGTCGTCGATGTGCTCCAGCCCCACCGACAGCCGCACCAGCTCCGGCGTCACGCCAGTTTGCGCCTGTTCCTCGGGGGTGAGCTGCTGGTGTGTCGTGCTGGCCGGGTGGATCACCAGCGACTTGGCGTCGCCGATGTTGGCCAGGTGGGAGTGGAGCTTGACGCTGTTGATGAATTTCTTCCCCGCCTCCAGGCCTCCGCGAATCCCGAAGGTAACGAGGGCGCCCTGCCCGCGCGGCAGGTACTTCTTGGCCAGCTCGTGATACGGGCTGTCCGGCAAACCGGGGTAGTCGACCCATTCCACATAGGGATGGCCGGCCAAGAACTCCGCCACCTTCCGCGCGTTTTCGCTGTGCCGCTCCATGCGCAGATGGAGTGTCTCCAGGCCCTGCAGCAGGAGGAAGGCGTTGAAGGGCGAAAGGGCCGCCCCCGTGTCGCGCAGGAGCTGGACGCGTGCCTTCAGGATGTAGGCCATGTTTCCGAAGGCCTCGCTCAAGACCATCCCGTGATAGCTGGGATCCGGCTCGGTGAAGGCAGGGAAATTGCCGTTGGTCCAGTCGAACTTGCCGCTGTCGACGATGATCCCGGCGATGGTCGTGCCATGGCCGCCGATGAATTTCGTCGCGGAATGGACGACGATATCGGCGCCATGGTCAAAGGGCCGGCACAGGAACGGCGTGGGCACGGTGTTGTCGACGATAAGCGGAATGCCGTGGGCATGGGCTACCTCGGCGATGGCCTCGATATCCAGCACGTCCAGCCTGGGGTTGCCGATCATCTCGGCGAACACCGCCTTGGTGCGGCCGGTGATGGCGCGGCGGACGTTTTCCGGGTCCCGCGCGTCGACGAACTTCACCGTCACGCCGAACTTGGGCAGCGTGTAGTGAAACAAATTGTACGTCCCGCCGTAGAGGCTGGTGGCGGAGACGATCTCGTCTCCCGCCTGGGCGATGTTCAGGATGGCGTAGGTGACCGCCGCCTGCCCCGAGGCTACCGCCAGGGCGCCTACCCCGCCCTCCAGGGCCGCCACGCGCTGCTCCAGCACGTCATTGGTCGGGTTCATGATCCGCGTGTAGATGTTGCCGGACTCCTTCAGGGCAAACAGGTTGGCGGCATGGTCGGTGTCGCGGAAGACGTACGACGTCGTCTGGTAGATCGGCACGGCCCGGGCCCCCGTCGTCGGATCGGGCTGCTGGCCGGCGTGGATGGCCAGGGTTTCCAGACGATGGGCATTGGCAGTTTGCGTCTCGATGCTCATGCGCTCCTTCCTCCTCGTGGTCAAATGTCCCGGGGCGCCGGCGCGCCACAGGCCCCCTATCAAGGGCAACGCCCCTTCTCCATCGAGAAGGGGCGTTTCAACCGCATTACGCCCCTCTCATCTCTCAGAATCCGCGCAGGATTCTGCAGGAATTGGCACCGTTGTGGGAGTCTGCTACCGCTGGATCCCACCGGTTGCCGGGCTTCATCGGGCCAGTCCCTCCGCCTCTCGCGATAAGAGGAGCCTTCTCCTTGCGGATTGAAGAAGGCGAAAGATTATGGATTGACGCAACGTTACGCTCATTATAGGGCGCACGTCCCCC